>NZ_DAOSEH010000005.1:0-70342 GCF_035363035.1 Mesotoga sp.
TGCTTGCCAGGCAGGGAATAATCGATTCGAAGACCGCCTCGGCACTCAAGAAATCAATGAGTGAATTAGATTCGACTATGAAGATACCCGGAGAGTTCCCCGAAGGGGTCGAAGATCTCTTCTTCTACTACGAGAAGCAACTCGAACTCCTCCTGGGAGAAAAGGCCGGATCGCTTCACACAGCCAGAAGCAGAAACGATATGGATACGACGGTTTTCCGATTGTACGTGAGAAAGTTGACGATCTCGCTCATGAAGCAGATGCTGCTCCTGGCAGGAACCTTGATTGAGAAGATCAAGGCATCCAGAGAACAGTTGCTGGTCCTGTACACCCACGGCCAGCCCGCACAGGTATCGACGCTCGCCCATTACCTCTCGTCTTTCCTGATCGAATTTCTCGAAGGCCTCGACGGGTTGAACGCCTCCATGCGAGTGGTGAATCAGTGTCCTCTGGGAGCCGCGGCGATCACAACGACAGGCTTCAACATAGACAGGCAGCTGGTCTCGGATCTGCTCGGATTCGAAAGGCCGGTCCCGAACTCTTATCAGGCAATCGTTACCTCGCACTGGCTAACCTATCCGTCGATGTGGTTCAAGAGCATTCTCTACGATATAACTCGCCTCATGGCCGACATGGGGCATAAAGCCTCTTGCGAAGTCGGAATGTTCAGCTTTCCCGATGAACTCGTGCAGGTTTCCAGCATAATGCCTCAGAAACGAAACCCGGTTATAATCGAGCATATAAGAATCCAGTCCGGGATGGCCGCCGGCGACTTTCAGGGCCTGATTGACCTCTTCCACAACGTGCCATACCAGGATGTGAACGAAGTGGCCGATGCTCCGGTCACCGTCTTCACCAGAGGCTGCGAAACACTTTCGGGACTTCTGGAGCTGCTGGAAGAGACGCTTCTGAAAGTCTCCGTGGATGAGCGGAGGGTCGACGATATAGCGATCTCCACAGGTACTACAACAACGGAACTGGCCGACGAGCTCGTAAGGAGAGAAGCCATCTCTTTCAGGACGGCTCACGGCGTGACGAGCGCTTTCGTTAAATCGGGATACTCTTTCGAAGCCCTCCGCGGAAAGTTTTCTGAACTGGTGGGAAGAGCCCTTGATATGAGCGATTCCGAACTCAGAAATGTTCTCTCTCCCCGGCATTTCGTACAGGTACGTAACATCCCTGGAGGACCCTCTGTTTCCGCGATGGAAAGTGTTATAAATTTGATGGAAGAAAAAGTGAAAATAATCACAGACTCGCTGGACGGACTAGTCAAAAAAATCGTAGAGAGCGAAGAACATCTATCGGTAGAGTTCAACGGTCTGGGTTGACGGGGTGTAACTTTGATTCCGGCAGGAAAAATTATCGAAAGACTCGAAGAGGCTATTTCGAGGGCGAACACGGAGATGGATCCGGCGATCGTCGAGTTGCTCGACCACTACGAAGGACCCTTTTCGAGCGTGTTGAGGGAAAACGCCATCGCCGCAAAAGAAACGGGGCTCCCGATATGTCAGGATACAGGTTTTCTCGAGTTTTTCGTCTTTCAGGGCAACGAAGTCGCTCTGGAAGAACCGATCATCGAAACACTGAATTCGGCAGTCAAAAAGGTTTACAACGACAAACCCTACAGATACTCCATAGTGTCCGATCCCCTTAAGAGGGTAAATACCAGAGACAACACGCCGGTCGTATGCCACCTGTTTCCGGTGAGGGGAGACAGGCTAGAAATCCGCTTTCTCGTTAAGGGAGGGGGAAGCGAGAATCTCTCCCGGCTTTTCATGTTGAATCCCACCGCAACCGTGGACGATCTGGTCCGGACCGTCGTCGAATCGCTCAAGGAGAGTGCGGCCAGAGGTTGTCCACCGTTGAAAGTGGGTATAGGGATCGGCGGGAGTTCGGACAAGGCGATGGTGCTTGCCAAACTCGCTCTCACCAGATCTTTCGACGAGAGACATCATGATAAGGATTACGCGGCCCTGGAAGAAAGAATACTGGGAGAAATCAACGATCTGAAGATTGGCTATCAGGGTCTGGGAACGGGTATAACCGCTTACTCGGTGCACATAGAGACTTATCCCTCGCACATCGCCATAATGCCGGTGGGACTCGCAACGGACTGCTATATCGCAAGAAAGGGGAGAGTAATCCTTGAAGATTGAAGAATTGCGTGCCGGCGACGAACTCCTTTATTCCGGCGAATTACTTCTAATGAGAGACGCCGCTCAGAAACGTCTGAAGATGCTGCTTGAGGAAGGCGAAGAACTACCGGTTTCTCTTGACGGGGCTATAATCTTCTACGCGGGGCCGGCCAAACCGACTAAGGATTCTTTCGGGGCTATTGGACCCACGACTTCGAACAGGATGGATGCATTTCTCGAAATGCTTTATTTGAAAGGCGTTCTGGCAACGGTGGGAAAAGGAAAGAGGGGCCAGCAGGCCGTTTCGCTCTGCAAAGAGTACGGAAGAGCTTACTTCCTGGCTCCCAGCGGCGCCGCCGCCGCTCTGGCCGGGAGAATCTCCAGCATGACGGTTGTGGCTTTCGACGATCTCGGTACGGAAGCTATATTCAGGGTCAGGGTGAAGGACTTTCCGCTCTACGTCGCTATCGATTACCTTGGAAACGATGTTTTCATTAAGAATAGAGGGTGATTGTTTTGAACGAAGAGGCACTGAAACTACACAAAGAATTACGTGGCAAGCTCGAGGTGAAAAGCAGAGTCAGGGTTGATAGCATGAAGGCCATGTCGCTGGCTTACACTCCCGGCGTCGCCGACGTTTGCCGTGTTATCAACGAAAACAATGAGCTGGTCTATGACTACACCAACAAATGGAACTACGTTGCGGTCGTATCGGATGGAACGGCAGTTCTCGGCCTTGGAGATATCGGTCCCGAAGCTGGAATGCCCGTTATGGAAGGCAAAGCCTTGCTCTTCAAGGAGTTCGGTAATGTTGATGCCTTCCCTCTCTGCATAAACGTTCATGAGCCCGATGAAATAATCGCATTCGTTCAGGCCCTCTCTCCAACGTTCGGTGGGGTGAATCTGGAAGACATATCCTCTCCGAAGTGTTTTTATATCGAACAAGAGCTTCAGCGAAGACTCGATATACCGATCTTCCACGACGATCAACATGGAGCGGCTATCGTGGCAACTGCCGCGTTGAGGAACGCTTTGAAAATAGTGGGTAAAAAGATGGAAAATCTGAAGGTCGCGACGGTCGGCATCGGGGCGGCCGGTGGAGCGACGATCAAGATGTTGTTTGCGGCCGGCGTTAGAAACATTGTCGCGGTCGATAGGAACGGTATTCTCAATAAAAACGACCCAAAAACCCTGCTAAACGAGTTTCACCGCGAGATAGTCGAAGAGATCAATCCCGACAACCTTTCCGGTGATCTTGCGAAGGCCGTAAAGGGCGCCGATGTTTTCATCGGCACCTCGGTCGGTGGGATAATCTCTGCCGAAATGATTAAATCCATGGCGCCCGGAGCGATCGTTTTCGCCCTGGCCAATCCCGTACCTGAGATCATGCCCGATCTGGCCAAAGAGGCAGGGGCAAAGATCGTTGCCACTGGCAGATCGGATTTTCCCAACCAGATCAACAACGTCCTGGCCTTCCCCGGTATATTCAGGGGTGCGCTCGATGTGAGATCAAGAGAAATCAACGAATCCATGAAGCTCGCGGCGACCGACGCCCTCGCCGATGCCGTAGGCGACGACAGGCTGTCTGTCGACTACATACTCCCGAAGGCTTTCGAGCCGGGAATAGCGCGCAGAGTAGCGCTCGCCGTTGCAAAAGCCTCCCTGGAGTCTGGCTCGGCAAAGTTGAAGATCTCGCCCGATGATGTCGAAGCGATAGTAGACACAGGATTCAAAAAAGTGGGTTGAATATGATATCAAAAAAGAGGCTGCTCGCATGGCGGCCTCTTTTTTGAGACCACAGATTCTGGCTGGCTCTATATAAAGTATAGAACACCAGCGGGTCGTAAATAATTCCGATAAATTTAATCATAATCTTTCATACGAGTAATTTGTCGTGATTCTAAATAAGTGATAATTCAATTGAGAAGATTTGCAATTTGCCAGCCTGGAGGAGATGCGATGAGATACTGGATCAACGTTTCGATTTTTATAGCCGTTTCCGTGACTTTGATGGCACTGGTGAGCGACTGGCACAGGAATAGACCTGTTGAAGTCCCCAAACCGGTCGAGGCAAGACCCTTTGGGGAGTTGCAAGACGGCATTTACACAGGAACAGAAGGATACGCAGTTGTGCAGGTCGAGATCAAAAACGGTACGATACTCTCCGCGAAGGTTCTCCAGAATAAACCAGGAAGCTATTCTAAAAGTGCTGAAACCGTTGTCAACAGAGTTATAGAGGCTCAAAGCCTCGAGGTGGATATGATCACCGGCGCCACGGCTACGAGCAGGGTAATTGTCGATGCCATAAGAAACGCGTTTGATACTGTCGAGTGACCGCCACCCACATCATTCAGGCAATTGAGATGCCGGTTCATAAATACTGAGTATCGGATTGTTCCACTCTCCGGTTATTCTCCATTTTCGGTTCACTTTCGAGAGAGAGAAAGACGTTTGGGCTGACACAGAGTAATCTCTATCGTCGCACCGGAAAGTGAGCGTGAAGCTAGCATAAATAACGGCCTGACCCGATGAAGGCTTTTCAACGCTTTCGACGTCCAGAGAGTAGCTCGAGATCTCTCGTGCTGCCAGGAATTGGTCGTAATAGTACCTGAGATCAATCTTTGTAACGGACCTTCCGGCAGGATTGGCCGTCGTCGAGAGCTCCACGGTTTCAGCGTAAAGCTCCAGAATTCTGTCGACATTTCCCCTCAGCACTTCTTTTTCGAGTGATTTCAAAATCGATTCCGGTCTACCCGCCACATTAAGACATCCGGAAATAGCAAATACCAGCAACGGCAACACAAACAAGAGAGTCTTTTTCAAGACCACACCCCCGAGACTTACGAATCTAATCAATAATACCAGATTTGGCCCTCATCTTTGGCCGGCGATAAACTCTATGGCTAGAAGATACCCTGTAAAGCCCAGCCCGGCGATCGTACCGGTACAAACAGGCGATACAACGCTTCTGTTCCTGAAGGCCTCTCTGGCGTGTATGTTTGAGATGTGTACTTCTATCTTCGGACCGGTGAATATCTCCAGCGCGTCTCTCAATGCGTAGCTGTAATGTGTCAGCGCTCCCGGATTTATGACGAGTGCATCGAAATCCAGTCCATGGATCCTGTCTATCAATTCGCCTTCGTGGTTAGATTGAAAGAACTCACATTCCACTTCTAGATCTAGGGCTCTGGCCTTGATAATGTCTATCAAATCTTCATAAGAGAGACCACCGTAAATGTCGCTCTTCCTTTTTCCGAGCATGTTGAGGTTCGGACCGTTCATGACGAGTATCTTCATACCACCACCGCCAGAAGTTCGTCGAACTTAACCTTCAAAAGTTCATACTTCCCGGGCGATCTCAGGAGCGGTATCTCTATTTCGGCCTCGTCGCAGGCCGTCCCCTTCTTGTCGTTTCTCAACAGGCGTAAGGCTTCCTCAATGGGAAGAGGTGGCAGATCGAGACCGAATATTTCCGAAAGCGTGTCGCATACTTCGTTGTACACAGATTCCTCGACGAGTCCGAGGTTCATGAAATAATACATCTCTCGTTCCAGTCCCCAGGCAACGGCCCTTCCGTGAGACACACCGACTATCGGCTCGTAAAGATGGCCGAGAGTGTGTCCCAGGTTGAGTATTTTTCTGACTCCCTTTTCGTGGACATCTGAAGCCACTATCCTGTCCTTCAGAATTACGGCCTCTTCCATCATCTTGTTCAGGGTAGCGAGATTTCTGCCCTTCAACTTCCCGCATAGAGATCTGAATTGATCGTACCACTGTCCGGTTATCAGGAAGATCTTGAAGGCCTCCACTAGACCCTCCTCAAACCTTCCCGGATCCATCGAAAGCGTTGTCACCGGATCGAGAACCGTTTCGGTTGGAAAATAGAAGTTGCCTATCATATTCTTTCCACCCCGAAAGTTCAATCCGTTCTTTCCGCCTATGGAAGCATCAACCTGAGAGAGAAGAGTCGTGGGAAAGAGAGTCAGGGGAACTCCCCTCTTGAAGGTGGAAGCGGCGAATCCAACCAGATCAGTCACAGTACCTCCCCCGGCGGCCGCAAGAACGTCGCTTCTCGAGAGTCCCCGTTCCATAAGAAAGTCGTAGATCTCGAAAAGCGTGTGAAAACCCTTCGCCTCTTCTCCGTCTTCTATTGGAAAGGCCGATGAGGGAATCCACTCGGAAAAGACCTTGAGTACCCTGTGTGAGACAACTGCGTTCTGCATTCCTCCGATTGCTTTGAACCCCCCGTTGGCAAGGGTCACCGGATGGGTTCCGTTGATTATTCTCTTCTTATCTCCCGGAAATAGCCTCATGCAGATCGATGCAACCGTCTCCCACTTGGAGTAATTCGAAGCTTCTATCGAGGGAAATTGCTCGTACAGTTCTCTCCTCTCTTCCCATATCCTGAAAATCGCTTCCTTTCCTCCCTTCAAGAGAGGCCTGTTAAGTGTGTCAACACGTTTGAAGAGATCGGCCGGTGGTAGTTTCAGGTATAAGGTATTCTCTTCTTTGAGCGTTCTTCGATTCCCCGAATCGAGTACGATACCGCCGCCTGTGGAGACCACTATGCCGTCTTTTCTTACCAGCTCTTTGAGAAGGTTACTTTCTAGTTTCCTGAAAACTTCCTCTCCCTCGCTCTCGAAGATCTTTTCGACAGTCTTTCCGCTCCTGGCTTCTATTTCGCTGTCCATATCCACAAATTCGAGATCGAGAACCGAAGAGAGGATCTTACCGATGGTGCTTTTCCCCGAGCCCATCATTCCAACAAGGAAGACTCTCATTCTCCAACCTCCCTTTCAATAAATCGAAGTTATCGTTTCCGTATTTCTCGAGGATCGACTCGAGAAGCAAAAGGCCGAGCATACTCTCTCCGACGACCGAAGCGGCGGGGACTGCGGTCACGTCGGAACGGACGTACGGAGTTTTCTCAACGTTCATGTTCTTCAGATTGACCGAGTCTATACCGTTTCCAAGCGTAGGAATCGGCTTCACGCTTGCAACTACGACCACTGGCTGGCCGTTGGATATCCCCCCTTCTACCCCGCCGGCATTGTTCGAACGCCTCGCGACTCTCCCATCGCTGACGGTGAAAGGATCGTGGTACTGGCTTCCTGGAAGACTGACATCGGAATTGCCCACAAACACTCCCTTCACCGAGGGGATGGCCATGAAGTACCGTCCGATCTTCGAATCCAGCCTCTCGAAAAGTTCGCCGTATCCACCTATTCCAGGTGGAAGACCGAACGCGCTGACAGCGAAGATTCCTCCCAGAGTGTCACCTCTATCGATCGCCTTTTCTATTTCGGCCACCATCTCACAACTCGCCAGCGGATCGTGGCAGTAGACCGGTGAAGCATCACGCGCCACAACGCAAACACTTTCCGGTATCGAGCAATGAACCTTTCCTATTGCGACGACCGAACCGACGATCTCGATTCCGAGTTTCAACAGCATCTGGGATGCGATCGATCCGATAGAGACCAGCGCAGCCGTCCACCTTGCGCTGCTGCGTTCGGCATAAACCGTCAAATCGTCGAGCCTGTATTTAGTCCATGCGGCATAATCGGCGTGGCCGGGCCGGGGAAGACTTCTCATCTCCATCTCGCTTCTGGGAGCGAGGTTCGCTATCTCGATCAAAACCGGTGCCCCGGTCGTCAGGCCCTTCCAGAGTCCGGACTTCACGATGGCCCTGTCGTGTTCCAGCCCCATTCTCTTTCCCCTTCCGTAGCCGCGCTGTCTCCTCTGGAGGTTCTTGTCTATCTCATCGATCGATACCGGGAAACCGGCTGGCAACCCTTCAACGAGTCCGTACATCGCCGGACCGTGCGAATCTCCACCTACGCTGAACCTCATCCGGTCACCACCTCGAAGGCTCTTTCGAAAACCTTTTCATCGAAGAGTCTCCAGATCTTCAAATTTTCGCAGGCCTGGAAGAAGAGCATAGCCTTTCCGTCAATTACGTTCTCGACTCCGCACTCTCTGGCGACCTTCTGGAGAGGCGTTTCGCTGTAGATCAGATCGTAAACCAGAGAAATTCCCTGTAAATCCTCTCTTCTAAGGTCAAGACGTTCTCCCTTCATTCCGATCGACGTCGCGTTTACGATGCTCTTGCTCTCTCTCACTATAGGCCGAAGAGAATCTATAGAAAAGGTTTTGACCTCGAAATTGCCGTCGTTGAAATCCTCCGCGACCCTTTCCGCCCTGGCCGGACTCCTGTTGAGTATGTTTACACGGTGGACTCCAGATCTCTTGAGGGCGTAAACCACGGCTCTGGAAGCTCCTCCGGCGCCTAGAATCGTTACGGGTTCTTCTATTTCTATATTCCTGAGTGAATGACTGAAGCCTATCCAGTCGGTGTTGTGGCCCGCTCCCTCGAAAATGCAGTTCACGGCACGCAAAGATCTCTCTATCATACTATCGACATGAGCAACGACCGCTTCCTTGAAGGGTATAGTCACGTTGAGACCGTCGTATTCCTTGAGCAAACCGTCAATAACCGATGGGAACTCTCCAGTCTGTATATCCAGGGCTTCGTAAGTAGCATCAATTCTCTTCATTTCGAAGAAACGGGTGTAGATCATTGGCGAGAGGCTGTGTGAGACAGGATGGCCTATTATGCAGAACCTCATCGACACACCTCCGCGATGTCCTGGAAGAATCGCGGATAGGAGATCCTTACCGAATCGGAGCCGGCGATTTCGATCCCTTCCTCGCTGAGGATACCTGCAACTGTGAAGAGCATGGCTATCCTGTGGTCACCGGCCGAATCAACGCTTCCTCCGACAATTCTCTGAGGCCCTTCAACTGAAAAGCCGTCTTCGAACTCCTCAATTCCGATCCCGAGCTTTCCAAAGTTCTCGATGGTCGATGCAATTCTGTCCGACTCTTTTTTCCTGAGTTCTCCCGCTCCCCTGATAACCGTCGATCCGTGTGCGTTTACCCCGGCGAGCGCCAGAAGGGGAATCTCGTCTATCATCGAAGGAACCAGCCCGGCATCGATCTCCAACCCCGTCAATCTGGAAGATTTCGCCACTATTGTACCGCAGGGTTCGGGCGAGGTTTCCTCGACCATCCATTCGATCTCGGCGCCCATCTTCTTCAACGTTCTCAACAAGCCTGTGCGTCTTTCGTTGAGTCCCACGTTTCTGATGGTAATTGAGGCGTCGGGATGGAGAATTGCGAGTACCACGAAGAAAGAGGCCGATGAGACGTCTCCCGGTATCTGGAAAAACACGGGATTCAATTCGCCACGTTCTATGGAAACGGCTCTTCCGTCGATCTTCATCTTTGCTCCCATCGAGACAAGCATTCTCTCTGTATGGTCTCTGCTTGGAGCGGGTTCGATCACCGTGGTTATGCCTTCAGCCTTCATGCCAGCCAGCAGTATCGCGCTCTTCACCTGGGCGCTGGCCACCTGGAGATCGTGGACGCAACCGCGAAGATCCCCGCCTTTTATCGACAGTGGTAACAGGCTGTCGTCGTTCCTTGCGAAAATTGAGGCACCCATCTTTTTAAGAGGCTCTATCACTCTTTTCATAGGCCGTCTGGATAGAGATTCGTCGCCAAAGAGGATATGAAGGCCCGTAGTTCCGGCGAGAAGCCCGGAAATCATTCTCGCTGTCGTTCCGGAATTACCGCAATCAAGAGGTCGAACGGCCTCTCTCCAACGCGCCGGGAGTATCTCCATGCGCTCGAAATCACCGGAGAACCTCGCTCCAATCTCTTTCATAACTTGAAAAGTGCTCAAGGTATCCCCGCTCTCCAGAAGGTTATGGACGACGCTTCGTTCTCCTGCCATTGATGAGAGAATCAGAGCCCTGTGGGATATCGATTTGTCGGGTGGAACCTTTATTTCTGCCCTTATTTTTTTCGCCGGTAGTATCTTCATCTCTTTCCTCCACCATCAGGTCAGTACGAGCTCTCTGGCACTCACGAGGCTCTTCAATTCGCGCATCAGCTTTTCGAATTCTCTGAAATTCAGACTCTGTTTGCTGTCTGACAGAGCGCTCTCCGGTCTGGGATGAACTTCAACCTCTATACCGTCGGCTCCGACGGCCAGAATGGCCCTAGACAGGGGAATGATCAGATCTCTTCGCCCGCTGGCATGGCTCGGGTCGGCAATTATTGGCAGTGGCGATTGCATTTTTATAAGTGGAATCGCCGAGATATCCAGAGTGTTCCTTGTAGATGTTTCGAAGGTTCTTATACCCCTCTCGCATAGGATTATCGACATGTTGCCGCCGTAGGCAATGTATTCGGCCGAAAGAAGAAGCTCTTCTACGGTGTTCATGAACCCCCTCTTCAAAAGCACCGGTTTTCCGCAACTGGCTACCCTCTGAATAAGCTGGAAGTTCTGGGCGTTACGCGCACCTATCTGAAGGATATCGCTCAGCGATGAAACCGCTTCCAGCGTTGTTTCTCCTATCACCTCAGTTACCGTCTTCATTCCATATCTATCGGCCGCCTCTCTAAGAAGCTCGAGTCCCTTTCTGCCAAGTCCCTGAAAAGAATAGGGAGATGTCCTTGGCTTGAAGGCTCCTCCCCTGATAATTCTCACACCCATTTCGGAGAGGAAGGCCGCGCTCTCTTCGATCATCGACCGATCCTCAACCGCGCAAGGACCGGCCATAACAACGAACTTCCCATTTCCTATCGATACATCTCCGACCTCGACATTGAGATCCTCGCCATGGAACTCCCTGGATACTAACTTGAAAGGCTTCAGTACCCGCACCACCTGCTCCACGCATTCTAGCGCTTCAAAACGTTCAACCGAGGTGTACCGGTCGTCCCCGATGATACCTATCACTATCTTCTCCGCTCCTTTTGAGATGTGGCAATTGAGACCCAGACTAGAGGACAACACCTCAACCTTTTTGATCTCTTCCTCACCGCTCCCGTTCCTTAAAATCACTACCATACTTCACCCCGCATTCTAAAAATGAAAGAGGGTCTCCGGATTGGAGACCCTCTCAATCTTTATCCGGAGTAAATGCGAAAGCATCTACCCGGAGAGCTGGCTCACGAGCAGATGCTCATAATATAATAATAGCTGTTTGCATTTATCCAGGAAAAATCGAATATAGACATATACGCACTCCTCATTGAATTAAGTAGATTCTACACTTTTCCTACGGCACGAGTCAAATTTTCCGGCCGATGGATTGTTATCTCTACGAAACGATTGTATTTTGTATTTTACCGCAGTATGCATCCAAGAGATCAATACGCCTTCTCGAGGTCCACGACGTCGATCGGATTACCCGTGAGAAGGTAATGACCGATGCTCTCCACTGTTTCATCCACCATGGCCTGCATGCTCTCTGTGGTCCAGCTCCCGACGTGGGGAGAGATAACGACGTTCGGCAACATGTGAATCGGATATCTTGATGGGAGTGTAACCGGTCTATCGATAGAAGGATAATCATACCAGACATCTATGGCGGCCCCGGCAAGCTTGCCACTCATTAGAGATTCGGCCAGGGCTCTTTCCTCCACCACTTTTCCCCTGCTTATGTTTATTAGATAGGCGCTGCCCATGGCGTCTAGAACTTCCTGATTCACGATTGCGAAGGTTTCGGAGGTCAAAGGCAGAGCCACGAAAACCAGTTCGGCGCCCGTCACGGCTTGTATGATATCGTTCGTGAGAAAGTCTATGCCTGGATAGTCACCCGTCGGCTCTTTTTTAAAACCATTTATTCTGCAGCGGAAAGCTTTGAGGAAAGTGGCAATTTTCTGGCCTATTTGACCGAGACCTAAAATTGCACATTTTCTGCCTATCATTGAAAACCATGTTAATTCTTTACTTGAGGGTCTTCCCAGCCAAACGCCTCTTTCCAGGTTTTTATGGAGCTCTACCACTCTACCCGTAACGGCCATCGCCAGTGCAATGGCCCTTTCTGCAACCACTTCGGCGTTTCCGTGGTTGTTAGCCAGAATTATGGAACGCTTCTTGAGCTCGGTCAGAGGCAGGCCATCAACACCCGTCCAGGGAACGAAAACGGCCTTCAGTTTGACGGCTTTTGCCAGTTCCTCTTTGCCGAGCGAACCTTTAACCAGTACATCTGCCTCGGGTAGCAGTTCCTTCGGATCCTTGTGATCCAAATATGAGACGAAACTGTGTCCGGGGAAGGCCTTCCTTAGTTGATCTAGTTTTCCATCCCAGTATTTGTCAAATTTATTCAAAAATAGTACCAGCATTCAATTTACCTCCTTGAAGAATTATCTGAAGGATTCACAACAAGTAAATACCTTCTCGACTAGCTGGAAGAGGTCCCGGTGATTCGACCGGTATCGGTCAATTACTTCTCGCACTCTCTCAGGTCTTCCCAGCGAATCGGAAAAAATCTTCTCAAAGCCTTCTCGAAGTCCGTTCTGATCCACTTCGATCATTTCCTCAGTAATTCTCTCGCTTCTTTCGCCTGAGGCGTGTCCGGCGCGTTCTTCAATATCCATCTCCATTGCTCGTAAGCTTTATCGTTGTCTCCTTTTTTCACGAAGGCCTCTCCCAGCTTTAAACGGCTGTTCAGCAAAATATCATCAACCACCGTGTCCTGTGAATACAACTGGATGATTTTTTGAAAATCGGCAATCGAGGTATCGAGTTTTCCGAATATTCCGGGAATGTTTATGTACGCGTTAGCCCGTATAACCAGGACCATGATATTATCGCCGTGATACTTGACCGCTCTGTCGAGGTACTCGAACCCTTTGCCGAGATTGGAGAGCTTCCCGAAGGGGTTCCAGTCGTCCCTGGCCCTCAACAGGTGAGAAGATCCAAGATAAGCAGTTGCCAGACCTTCTTCGTCGTCTTTCACCAGCTTTTCGAGAAGTTTTATGGCCTTCAAAACGTGATCTTTGTCTCCCAGCACCCCGGCGTTGTGGTAGGCTATTCCAAGCTCAAGTGAAAGACTCTTGTCTTCGGGATTCCTGGCTACCAGATTCTCGAGGATTTCAATCTCCGTGGCGACACATAAACACGAAAAAAACACTGTTAGAATCAGTACCGTCACTCTCATTTAACGACCTCCAGATAAATTCTATCACGCGACAGGCGAAGGATTCGGTCTTCGAACAACTGTGAGACTCGATCGAATCTTCACCAGGTTACTAATGTTCGCGCTACAAGAATCCATGACCGGTAGGCTCTAAAGATCTGCGAAGAAAACGGCTATTGCCCTGGCCACACCATCCTCGGAATTTGAAGAAGTTACATACTTACTTTCTTCCTTCACGACATCCATGGCGTTGGCCACAGCCACTGGCATTCCCACTCTCCTCATCAGCGGTATATCTGCCAGATGATCGCCTATGAAGATCACCTCAGATGGGGAAACACTATGGTACTCGACGAAACTGTCAAGAGCCTTTCCTTTAGAAATTCCCGGACCGAAAAGCGAGAGGAGCCCCCAACTTTCGCAATCTTTCTTCACCTTCTCCAACAGAGTCTCGTCTTCGATCGAGTTCCAGTAATACTCCATAAAAGCCGTGTCGTCGTTAGTCTTGATAAGCGAATGGCTGAAACCTCCAGGATACTTGATGGATAACTCCTTCAAGATCGACGATAGGATCTCGTGAGGACCCGTAACGTCGATCTGGAGCAGCTCTCTAGCTTCGGCTGCGACATGGAGGTCCTCGATGTATTCAATCCTGTGCGAATAAGCCTTTAAGAAGGGCAAATAGGGATTCATTCTCAGCTCAGCTACTCTGAACCAGTCTGGTGGTTTTATACTCGCCTCTCTCAGAACGATATCGCAACCCCTCACATTTGCCATGTTGATCACTGTGTGCGCCAGATCGGGAAAGACCGTGGTGCGGCCAATAATTTCGCCCTTTCCTGTGATCACTAGCGCTCCGTTTTGAAGAGCGTGCGGGCCTTCTGCGGATATCAAATCGAGGTATCCGCGGGCCATCTCAAAGTCCCTTCCGGTAAAGACACCGACCGGTATTCCCTTGAGTCTGAGACTGTTCAAAGCTTCGAGATTCCCACTTGAGATTTCTTTGTTATCGTTCAGAAGCGTTCCATCCAGATCAAGGATCAGTGCGACGTACCTATTCATTTTTTATCCTCCGTTAGACTCCTTGTCAGAATTCGATTCCCTTTCTCGCCTGAACCCCTCTGGCGTAGTAATGCTTTATCTCTACCATTTCCGTTACCAGATCGGCCCTATCTATGATTTCCTGTGGAGCTTTTCTTCCAGTCAGCACCAGTTCGGTGCCCTCACTTCGCATGTTCATGAGATTTAGAATCTCCGAAGATGAGATCAATCCGAAAAAATGCGCGATGAAGATCTCGTCGAGAATTACCAGGTCGTAAGATCCTCCTGACAGAATATCTTCTGATCTAACGAGACCTTCTCGTGCAAGGCGGAAGTCCTCGGGAGAGGGGGTCTTGTCTATGAAGCAACCGCGCCCAAACTGCTCCAGAACAACGTTCGACATCAATTGAGCGATCTTCATCTCTCCATATTCCATACCCTTTATGAACTGACCTATAAAAACGTGCATACCGCTGGCGGCGGCCCTGAGGGCCATGCCGAAGGCCGCTGTTGTCTTGCCCTTCCCGTTTCCTGTATAGACGTGTACGAATCCCGATTTTACGAATTCCATGCCGACCTCCATAGATTTTATATCGGAAATGCTCAGTGCGATTCTAGCATCCTGCCAAGAAAATGACCCGACCAGGGGAGAAAGATTTCGTTCAAACTCATTACCTCCGAAACTGCACCTTAATTTACCAAGCTGTCATAAACGGTCAAATATTGGGTAACTGTGGGAGGTTATCATTCTGTTGTACCGACCTTGAATTCCGTTCAATTTTCAATTGCCAGGTTGCCCATGAGATTTTATTTTTAATATCATAATGTGAATTATTTCACACCAAACTGGAGGTATGAATATGGCGAAGTATGCTGTAACAAAGTCAATCGATGTAAGAGGAGAAGTCTGTCCCGTACCGGATGTTGAAACGAAAAGAGCTCTCAAGAAGATGAAAGCCGGAGAGATTCTAGAAGTCTGGATCGATTACGCGATGTCGAAAGAGAGAATACCCGAAGCCGTTAAGAATCTCGGTCATGAGATTCTCGAAATCGAAGAAACAGGCACCAGCGAGTGGAAGATCTACATAAAAGTCAAGTGATAGACGGGAGTGAATGACTATGGCTTGGACGGGTCTCTTAGTAGGTGTAGTATTCGGTATCATTCTTCAACGTGGAAGAGTTTGTTTTAACTCGGCTTTCAGAGATATTTTGCTGTTTAAGGACAATTACCTGTGGAAACTGGGATTTCTCGCGGTAGGACTTCAGGCTATTACAGTTCTCTTCGTTGCCCAGATGGGCTGGATAAGGATAGCTCCCCCGACTTTGAACTTTTTTGGTAATATAGTGGGAGCTTATGTTTTCGGTCTTGGTATGGTTCTTGCCGGTGGATGCGCGTCTGGAGTCACGTACAGGGCCGGAGAGGGAATGACCACCGCGATGTTCGGAGCCGTTTTCTACGGTCTAGGCGCACTCGCGATGAGGGGTGGAGTTTTCTCAGGTATAAGGACATGGGCGGCCGGGTTCAACATTACCGTTGCTGGAAACTCCCCGGTTTACTTCGATAAGGTCGGCCCGACACTGGCAACGATATTCAACATTAACCCATGGATACCTGCAGCTATCGTTGCGGCTTTGTTGCTCTGGTACACTCTGGGTACGAAGACCACGGATAGACCGACGAAGTTCAACTGGAAAATGGCCGCGATAGCGCTCGCCATACTTTCGCCTATCGCATGGATAACGAGCGAAGCGGCTGGCAGGAACTATGGTTTCGGGATAACGGGCGGCTGGATATCTATCTTCGATACCTTCATATCCAACCAGCCTCTGAGATGGGATGGCTATGAAATAATCGGTATAATACTCGGTGCCTTGATCGCGTCTCTTCTGGCCAAAGAGTTCAAACTGAGGATGCCGAAAAACCCAAAAACGTATCTTCAGGTCATGGTTGGAGGTATAATGATGGGGGCCGGTGCCAATCTGGCCGGTGGCTGTAACATCGGGCACTTCCTGGCCGGTCTCCCAACACTTGCGATTTCATCCATAGTTGCCAGCATCTTCCTGATTCTCGGTAACTGGACGATGGCGTACATATTGTACAGAAAGTGAGGCGGAAGTTTTGAAGATAACAATACAGGTATTCGTTCCTCCGTACACTTACGAAGATCTGGATACGGCGATCAAGTTAGCGGAAGCGGCCCTGAACAGAGGTCACGATGTAACCATATTCCTGTTCGCCGATTCTATTCTCTCGATAAACGGTTCTGTGAAACCAATCAGAGTCGATAGAAACATTCCGGAGAAACTGAAGACCCTGATAGCCGAAAAAGGTTTGAAGGTGGAGATCTGTGGAATCTGTATGGACTACAGGGGAGTTACCAAGGATATGATAATCCCCGGCTCCAACCCCAGCGGACTGCCCGAGCTTGCGACCCTTATTTATAGCAGCGACAGGTTCGTGAACCTTATGGCATGAGGTGATGGTGATGAAGAAGATACTTTTTGTTGTTTATCAGGCGCCGGGAGGCTCCATATGGGTAAACGAGGCCTTCAGAACTGCGTTCGGGATGTACGGAGAAGATATCGAACCTTCGGTGCTTCTGGTGGAAGAGGCGACTGTCGCACTGTCGAAAAAAGCCCAGCCGGAATGTCTCGGTCTGCTTCCGATATCGATCTGCTTCAGATTCATCAAGAGGTACGAGACCGAGGTTTACGGTATCAAAGAACATGTGGAAAAGTTCAAAATAAAGGATATTGAAGAGAGTTTCAGCGTCAAATTAATCGATGAGAAAGATACAGGCGATTTCCTCCACGACTTTGATAACGTAATTTTTATGTGAGGTGTTTGATATGGCCCTTATTGTAATAAAATACGGCAAAAACAACGTTGCAGAGACTATAAAGTTTAAGGCCGCAAGGAAGGGAGACCGCGTTGTCCTGGTTCAGGACGGCATATTCTGGGCTTTAGACGATATAGAAACCGAGGCCGAGGTTTTCGCGGTTATCGACGATGCGACGGCCAGAGGTTACAGCGCTGAAGAGCTGACCGTTCCCTCGATCACCTACGAGGGGTTTGTAGAGATAATCGAAAAATCTGAAAAAACTATCGGTTAGTTGCCGATTTTGAAATCCGAGAGGTGCTCTTCCTGGAAGGGCACCTTTCTTCGAAAGGTGATAGTGGATTTCTATGATGAATCTCAAGTTACCTGATCTATTCAAAGTCTTCGCCAATCAAACGAGGATAGAAATTGCGACTCTGATCGTTGATAATTGTATGACCGCTTCGGAGATATCGGAAAGACTTCAGACGGATCTTTCCACAATCTATAGACATCTTCAACACATGAAAAAACTGGGAATATTGAACTCAAACTTCTCGAAGGGAGTCGAGAGATTCGACTTCAGTTCTCCCAGGATATACAGATTGCTCGAAGAAGCGATAGCCTTCATCAGCGAAAAGAAGGAGTACAGGTCCCTGGACTGTTCGGAAGGTATTTGTCGTTATTATCTCGGGGAGACGGGTGTAGATGTAAAACCCGATCTTCTTCTCGATATGCGCGGTGAGTCCTGCCCGGTCCCGGATATGCAGACGAAAGTGACTCTCTCAGAGATGGAAGAGGGTAAGGTTCTACTGGTCATAGTGGATTACCCGCTTTCCGGCGAGAGAATTCCCGTATTCGTTCAAAGGGAAGGTCACGAGTTTCTCAAGAAAATCGTCGATGACTACGGCGACATAAAGATTTATATAAGGAGGAAATGAGATGTACGATGCAATCGTTATAGGGGGGGGACCCGGAGGGTACGTCTGTGCCATAAGATTGTCCCAGCTGGGAAAGAAAGTGGCGCTTGTGGAGAAGGAATACCTGGGAGGCACCTGCACAAATTGGGGTTGCATACCGACGAAGGCCATGCTGACCTCGGCCCATTTGTTTTCCGAGATAAAGGATAAGTCGAAGAGACTGGGCGTGGATGTTTCCGATCTCAACTACCGCCTCGATGGAATCATGTCACACATGAACAGGACGGTGACCACTTCACGCAAGGGAATCGAGTTGCTGCTAAAGAAAAACGGTGTCGATTTTTTCAACGATAAAGCTGTTGTTAAAGACCCGCACAATGTACTCCTTGAAAAGAACAACTCCTTGTTGGAGGCAAAAAACATAGTCCTTGCCAACGGTTCCGAACCATCCATGTTCCCTCCATTCAGCAAGGTCGAAGGAATGTGGACGAGCAACGATGTGTTCAAACTGGCGGAGATGCCTTCGAGTCTTGCCATAGTTGGCGGCGGAGTCATCGGAGTTGAGTTCGCCACTTTCTTCAGTACATTCGGAGTCAAAACGACAATTGTCGAGCTGGCCGATCATATTCTGCCCTACGAAGACACTGATGTGGCGGAGGAGATAAGGAAGGTCCTGAAGAAAAAAGGTGTAACCATCCTCGAAAAGACCAAGGTCGTATCCGTCGAGAAGCTCGATAAGGGCTATCTTCTCAATACGACTGGCGACGAGGAGATCACAATCGAGGCCGAAAAGGTTCTGGTCGCGGTAGGCAGGAGAGCCGTTCTCTCCGATGACATAAAGAATCTGGGCTTGGAAATTGTAAGGGGCGTCGTTACGGACAGGCGTATGAAGACGAGCGTACAGGGCGTTTACGCGATCGGCGATATCAGGGCCGGTATCATGCTTGCACACGTTGCAAGTTACGAAGGGATAGTGGCGGCACACAATATAGCTGGTGAAGAGCTGGAAATGGACTATTCCGCCGTTCCTTCGATAATCTTTTCCAGTCCAGAGGTTGCCTCTACCGGCTTGAAGGAGAGCGATCTCAAGGATAGATCCGATGTAGTCGTCTCCAGATTTCCCCTGAGCGCCAACGGACGGGCACGAACGATACTAGAGAGCTCCGGCTTTGTTAAAGTACTGGCCGAGCACGGCACCGGAAGGGTTTTGGGTATGAGTATAGTCTCTCCCTCGGCCACTGATCTGATAATGGAGGCCGTGATCGCCGTGAAGAACGGATTGACCGTTGAACAGCTGGAGAATTCAATCCACCCACATCCGACTCTGTCAGAAACTGTCCTGGGTGCGCTTGAAGGAATAGAGGGCAAGAGTATCCATATATGAGAAGAGGCCGAAAGGCCTCTTCTTAATTTATTCCCAGCTTTTACTCTCAAAACTGGATATACCTGACAGGGCTACTTCCTTATCTGGAAACTCGGTTGTTTCTTTACCTTCATTCCGGGAGTCAATCGTGTAGTACCCCTCAGCGGGAGCGAAAACACAGATCTGAGCGGCCCTGTAATTCCAGAACCTCATACCGCACTTATCGCAGAGACCTATATCTTCGACGTCTCTTTTGAAGTTGACCTCTCTGTTGTACCTCCTGCAGAAGGAGCGGTTTTGTTCATCGGCGAAAAAGTATATCGCCTGAGGTTGACGAGATCCCTCACCCCCTGCAAGTTCTGCTTCCTCGCTATTCAACCATTTCCAGGAAGTTGAGAGAAAACTTTCAAGATTCAAACCCTTCTTTTCCAAAACTTTCACCTCTAATTGTGACACGCAAAACCCAATGAAATGTTATCATGAATATACCAAATACACGAGGGGGAATCATTTTGAAAAAAGCGATACTGATAGTTTTTCTGGCAATTTTCTCAATAACGATCCTGGCCGGCGGATACGTCGCCCAGCTCACCAGGGCTGGCGTAACTCTGTCCGAGGAATTCTGGATATCATCTGAGGAGCTTCAGCAAGCCCTCGAAGCAACGATAGCCAACGCTCGTAGCCAGGGTGTGGAGCTCGATCCTTACTTCGACAATATGTATCTGCCGAGCGAGATCGCTTTGAAGCTCATGCTGGTTTCATATATCGTTGACGAAAAAGTTGTCGATATCTATGCTCTGGAGAACTCGTTGCTGCCAGACGAAAGCGAAGTCGAAAGCGAGACCGACGCTATGCTTTCTCAATATGCATCGAGCCCTGAAATGGTTGCACAGATAGAAGCGATCTACGGGTCGATGGATAATTTCAGAAAGGAGATAAGAAATTACATTTACCAGTCTCTAAAGGCCGTTGTCGTTCAGGATAACATAGCACCATTGAACGAAGAGGCACTGTCGACCTATTTCGAACAAAACAAGGAAAACCTGAAAAACAGCTACGAATATATAAGGCCCAGACATATTCTCTTGAGCGACGAGGCCACCGCGACCGGTCTCAAGAACAGAATCAACGCCGGTGAAATCACTTTCGCCGAGGCAGCCCTTCAGTATTCAATCGATTCCGGTACGGCCGCCAACGGAGGCCAGCTCGGCACTATTCAGAGAGGTCAGACCGTCGCGGAGTTTGAAGAAGCAATACTGACGGCCCCCATAGGCGTACTGTACGGACCGGTTAAGAGTGAATTCGGTTATCATCTCATAATAGTCGAAGAGCGAAAGTCGATCGAATCGTTGAACGATATCGTTTCCGATCCCCAGATCTACAACGATTTTGTTTCCGCTTATCAGAACGATACCTACTACGCCTGGATTGAAAAGTATATAGCAGATAACGCTTTCGACTACGAGATACTCGATCCCGAGCTGCTCCTGTACGATGATTACACAAAGGTCATGAACGATGAGAACGGTGCAACGGCGATGGTTGTGACTCTGGCGACAAAACTCTTCGGACCTTCGGCAACCGAAAATCCGTTGCCGGTGGAGTACGCGGTCTTCATTCAGCTCTCCGATTCTCTGGCCCTGACGGAAAGTCCCAACTACAGGCTGGCGATAGAAAGACTTTACGAGATCGGTGAGAAGCGTGGAATGATAATGGAGTTGATTTTCCAGCTCAAAGGAGATGACCCCGCAGTAGCAACCGATTATTACAACGGCTGGCTTGTCGAGTTAGAGAACATCTTCGCCGATCCTCAGCTCCTTCAAACGCAACTCAGTCAGTATGGGGAGAGTTTCGTTCAGTATGTTTTCAGTACAATAGACCAGATCGACGCGGTTCTCGGCCAGCTTCTGGCCGGTGAAATGAAAGTGGAGACTCGAAAGACCGCTCTCGATGTTCTGCTGAGAAACAACAGTCTGGCTCTCGATCTTAATTATGATCCAGTCTGGCAGAAAGAGAAGCTTACCTCAAGGCTCGCATATCTGAAGGATTATGCGTCCATAGAACCTTCCAGCGATATTCAGTACGAGATAGATAGCATCGCATCTCAACTTGAGGGTTTGGAAACCCAGGATTCAACACCAACTGATACCCAAGAAGCCACATCCACAAATTGACAGGATTAGAATAATTTTATGGCGGGGACCTCGTAAAAAGAGATCCCCGTTTTTATGTAATCTTTACGTATCATCGCTTGACTGAAGAGGGTAAAAAATAGTATAGTTAATCATGCGAAGTAGAATCGATGTGACTGATTGTTTGAGTTCTTACATACTGAATAAGTTCTGGTGGTGGGTTAGCCCCTTTGATGGGGGTTAGCCTTTTGCTATAAAGGTAAACCCATTGAAGGGGCTCTCATGATGAGAGCCCCTTTATTTTTAGGAGGTAAAGGCATGAAAAAGAGAATCGTGGTTAATCTACCTGTCGAGGAACTTCCAAAGAGCTGGTACAACGTGAAGGCCGATCTGCCTTTCAAAATGGATCCGCCGCTCAACCCGATGACGAAGGAGGTAATGAACCCTGCCGATATGACGGCTATCTTTCCAAAAGCCATCGTAGAACAGGAGATAAGTGAAGAGAGGTTTATCGAAATACCGGAACCTGTATTAGATGAATACGCCGTGTACCGTCCCAGCCCATTGATAAGGGCAACTTTTTTAGAGGAGTTTCTTAGAACCCCTGCCAGAATTTACTACAAATACGAGGGCAACTCCCCCACTGGAAGCCACAAAACCAACACCGCCATAGCGCAGGCCTATTTCAACAGGGTCGAGGGGGTCACCGAACTGACGACAGAAACAGGCGCCGGTCAGTGGGGCAGCGCTCTCTCTTATGCCGGAAGAAAGTTTGGATTAACCGTGAGAGTCTTCATGGTAAGGAACAGTTATGAGACCAAGCCTATGAGACAGCATATGATGAGAATGTTCAACGGAACAGTGGAACCGAGTCCAGGAGAAAACACAGAAAGCGGAAGGAACTTCCTCAAGAACGACAAAAACTATCCCGGTTCTCTTGGAATGGCCATAAGCGAAGCCGTAGAAATCGTACTGAATTCCAAAAATAAAAAGTACTCGCTGGGTAGCGTGCTCGATCATGTACTACTCCATCAGACCGTCATAGGACTTGAAGTTGAAAGGCAACTAGAGATTTTGAACGAAAAACCGACCATTATGCTTGGCTGTCATGGTGGGGGTTCAAACTTTGGAGGTTTTGTTCTTCCATTCATTAAAAGAAAGCTTGAGGGAGAGAAAATCGAATTCGTCGCCTGTGAACCGGAGTCCTGTCCCTCTCTCTCAAAGGGCGAGTTCCGGTACGATTATGGTGACAGCGCAGGTTTGACGCCCATGTTAAAAATGTACACACTGGGCAGGGATTTCGTGCCACCGACCATCCACGCCGGAGGACTTAGGTATCACGGAGCGGCCCCCTTAGTCTCCAGATTGGTTAAGGAGAAGATAGTCACACCGGAAAACTTCCCACAGGAAGAAACTTTCAAGGCAGGGATACTCTTCGCGACGATCGAGGGCATAATACCTGCTCCGGAATCATGTCACGCAATTGCCGGAGCGATTAGAAGAGCTATCAGTGCCAGAGAGAGAAGAGAGGAAGAAGTCATCGTCTTCAACCTTAGCGGGAGCGGTTTATTAGATCTCTGGTCATACGCGAATATTATTGAAAGCAACGAAAGACTTCTCGAGCTTGAAGGGGTCAAGGGTTGATCGGAAAAGGATGGGTTTTCTGAATGTATTTTATTCAGAGGATTTGCGCAGCGCAGCCCTTGCAATACTTCTCCATAAGATGTTAGAATATTGATGACATCTGAATTCTAGCCAGGGGGTGTTTACGTGAATAAGAAGGAACTTATCAACGAGCTTTCCACGAGGACCGGTTATACGAAGAAGGTTTCAAGCGATCTGATCGATACCTTCGTCGATATCGTCGGCGATAAGCTCGCTGAGGGAGAAGAGGTCAAGTTAGTCGGTTTTGGCACCTTCGAAGTGGTGGAGAGAAAGCCGCGAAAGGGAGTCAACCCGAGAACAAAAAAGGCAATAAAGATCCCCGGTGCAAAGGTTCCAAAGTTCAGAGCCGGGAAAGAACTCAAGGAAAAAGTGCAATAGTCATAGAAGGTGGAGCTAGTCTCCACCTTTTCTTTCTATCCAGTTCCGAACTTCTTCTACCGCTTTTCTGTTCTTTAGAATCGCGTAAAGATCTTCTTCCGAGGCCTCCATTATTCCCGGGATACCTCCAAACGCTTTGAGCAGAGCCTTTTTGCGTTTTGGACCTATTCCCTTTATATCGTCGAGCTTGGAACTTCGGTACCTCTTCTCTCTCAATACCCTGTGATAATTCACGGCGAACCTGTGAGCTTCATCGTCTATCGAGATGATCATTCTGAGCACCGGATGGTCCTGCGGAAGCAGTATTCTCCCTCTTTTGTCGGGGAAGACCAGTTCATTGAGCTCTTTGGCGAGCCCGACGATTTCGTACCCGTCTATTCCGATCTCCGAAAAGGCCTTTTCGACGGCCCTCACCTGAGGTTCGCCGCCGTCAATCAGCAGGAGGTCGGGCAGAGGATGTTTCGAATACCGTCGCTTAACTACCGTTGCAAGCGATTCGAAGTCGTTCGGTTCGGTGATCCCGCTTATCCTGTACCTTCTGTACTCGGTTTTGTTCGGTTTGCCGTTGTCAAAAACGACGACCGATGCCACCGTATATAGCCCCTGAGTGTGCGAGATATCCATGCCTTCGATACGGGAGGGGAATTTGCCCAGACCCAGAATCTGCTGCGCCTGCTTCAGCGAATGCGATGCGTTCAGGCGCATTTTCAATTCTTCATCGATGTTTTGATAGGCTATCTGGAGCAACCTGGTCTCCTGGTCGTCCCTGGGTTCTCCGATGTACGAGAAGTCCTTCTTGAAAGGCTTAAGGTCGGACTTGTTCAACCCATAAACTATGAGACTTTTCGGAAGTCTATTACCTTTCGCGTAGTAGAATTGCGATATGAAATCTACCGGAGTGCCGTCTGGAAAATCGAAAACGAGCTTTCCAAGTAACATCCCACCGCGAACCTGCAGAAGCGTCGCCAGTCCTGATGAAACGACCAATACATCGGCTTTTAGATCGTAAGAGGCCTCCACGCCCTGAAAGGCATAAAGCTGGTCCATCGAACTCAATATATCCCTTATCTCTGCTGCGCGCTCAAACTGGAGAGTTTGGGACAGGATGTTCATTCTCTCAAGCAGAGCATGACGAACCTTCATAGTGTCTCCTTCCAGGAATTCTTTGAGAGATTCCAGCCGGTTAGCGTACTCTTCCGATGTTATCTTCCCCGCGCAAGGAGCTGAACACATCTTCAAATGGTACAGAAAGCAGGGCTTTTTGACCTTCGAAAGATCAAACGTGCAGCCCCTGATGCCGAAAATTCGCTGAAGCAATTCCAGGATACGCCTGACCAGCCCGGTGCTGGTATAGGGTCCGAAGTAGGTGCCAGGCCTAGTTTTGATCCTCGTTATTTCCAGGTAGGGATACCCGTCGTCGGACAGGTAGATGTAAGGATAGACCTTCGAATCTTTCAGCAGTACGTTGAACTTGGGCTTCTCTTTGAAAATGATATTCGCTTCCAGTAAGAGCGCTTCTCTTTCCGAAGTTACGAGAATGAACTGGAGATCGGAGGCTTCGACGGCTATATTCCTGACTTTTTCGTTTTTCGACCAGGTGGATTCTCTGAAGTACGACTGGACACGGCGACGGAGTTTCTTGGCCTTTCCGACGTATATCGTTTCGTCTTTGTCGCTTTTGAATATATAAACGCCCGGTTCTTCGGGCAGCTGCGACACTCTTTCGAGCAAGCTATCGTTCATTTCTCCTCAACAACTCCAGACAGATGACTCTTTCACCACTACATTCCTTTTCGCCCAAAGATTCCCAGACATCTCTTCCAACGGGGTTTGAAACCCCGCCAAGATAATTGGCCAGTTGCAGGTGGAGACACTTGACCTTGAGCAGATTGGCTATACCGCCTATTCCACTCCCGAACAACTTCTCTTTCTGCCACTCAGAAAGCTCCAATCCCTCCAGGCTCTCTCTTTTCATGAGAGCTGTTTCTTCGTGGGCTTTCAGATACCTTTCGCGGTAGACGCTCTCTCTCTCGATCCTGTATTCGAATTCTTGAATCAATCCTCCGCTTTCCATAGTCGAGACCAACCTTCTCAACAGGGGACAGGTCAGCCAGAAAAGAGTCGGGAAGGGTTTCGCTCCAGATATCAGCTCCGACCGAATTACCTGTGGATATCCCCACTTGCAGAACCTGGCAGTTGAGAAGTCGTTCTTCAATTCTCTATCCAGCTGGAGAGATACTATCTCTCTTTCAGGAGAAGCGCTTTCCAATCGCCATCTTCCTCTGTATCATCGATTGTAAAATCTTCATCGATGAGTTTCGAAATCGATCGTATCTTCTCTCTGTAAATTCCTGAGAGCACTATCGAACCGCTTTTCCTCAAAAATTTCTTCATGTCTCCGGCGAAGCGCTCCAGAAGTTCGGCGATCATGTTGGCGATTATCAGATCGAAAGACTCGCCTTCTGAAAGCGCCGAAAGGAAATCGGATTTAACGACTTCGACGGAAACCCCGTTTATCCTGGCCGTCTCGCGCGTCTTCTCCAGCGCGTGTTCATCTATATCCAGCGCGATAGCTTCCGAAGCGCCGCATTTCATGGCCAGTACCGAGAGTATTCCCGTCCCGCACCCCACATCTAGAACACGGTCACCGGAACGAACGACCTTTTTTATCAGAGAGGCTGCCAGTCTGGTGGATTCGTGAAGTCCCGTCCCGAAAGCCATTCCCGGTATCAGGCCGATTTCGCTCAAGCTTTCGACCGGTCTCTCCTCCTCCATCGGGACTACTGTGATCCCACCACAGAGAGAAAATGGCCGCAGAGTCTGACGCCACTTTTCGTACCAGTCCTCTTCACTGGAAAAGCCTAGATCTACGAACTCCACCTCTGTGAGAAACTCCGGCAGTTCCTCGCCCTCAGCGAGTATAACGTGAAGCGTTACTGTCATGTCGGGCAATTCCTCGAAATAAAGATTCATGAAGCCCTCTTCCCAGCTCCAGGCTTCGAAAAGATCCCGCTGTTCTTCTTTGATTCCGACAACAAGATGCCTGTACTTCATGGTGAATTCTCCCGATCTATCTCTTCCTTAAGGAGCGCCTCAAGAGCCTTCCTTGCGGCCGACTGCTCGGCGGCTTTCTTCGTCCTGCCTTCCCCAACTCCTAGAAGCCTATCTTCTACTACTACCTCCACTTTGAATAACTTATCCTGCGGTGGCCCGTCTTCCTGAATCGTCGTATAAGAGGGCCGCGAGCCGAAACTGGCCTGTGTGAACTCCTGAAGAGATGTTTTGTAGTCCAGTACCAGGGCGCCTTCCAACGCTTTATTCACGTAGCGGTACAACCGCTCTCTGACGAAATTCAGGGCCGTTTCTATGCCATAGCTCAGATATATCGCCGCCAGAAGCGCTTCGAAAGCGTCGGCGAGTATCGATTCCCTGTCTGCCCCACCGGTCTGTCTTTCCCCTTTTCCGAGAAAGAGGTACTCACCGATCCTGAGCTCTCTGGCGACTTCGGAAAGAACCTTCTCACTGCCAACCATGGCCCTGATTTTCGACATTTCGCCTTCCGAGAGGGCAAAATTCCTGTAAAGAAGCGTCGCGAGAGAAAACTCCAGAACGGCGTCTCCCAGAAACTCCATTCTCTCGTTGGATTCGAGTATCCTGGATGTGTTCTGCGCAAGCTCGTTGGCGAAAGATGAGTGGCACAATGCTTTGAAAATCAATTCGCGATCGGCGCTTATCGAGTTGATCGAACAGAATTCAATCACCTTTTTCTCTTCTTCCTGGTTCATCATTGTCTCAGGATTTCCCTCACCTTTTCGACGATACTGTCTCTGGAAAGCCCCACCAGATCGTACAGCTTTTCGTTGTCGCCGGAGTACATGTATCTATCGACACCGATCTTGACGAACTTCTCTGGTAGAAATCCCTCTCTCACAAAATACTCTTCGACTATCGAAGCCAGTCCCGTGTTGACGTTGTGATCCTCGAGCGTTATAACTGTTCCCACCAGGTAGTCTCTAGCACTATCAAGATCGGAAGCCAGCGGGGCGCTGAGATTCAACACCGTGACTTCCAGACCGTCCTTCTTCAGTTGATCGGCCGCCAGAACTGCCTGGTGCGTGACCTGGCCGGTCGATAGGAGCGTTATACCCTTTCCTTTTCTGATAACATCTATCTTGCCATATTCGTATTTGTAACTGTCTCCAAAGAAGGGTCCGCCCTTCTCATCGGCTATGGGATTCATGGTTGACCTTCCCATGGCGATTACGCAGTTACCCTGCGTTTGGCTCATATACCTCACGGCCCTGTCGGTCTGGTTGGGGTCGGCGGGAACGATCAGACCGAAACCGAAGAAGTTCCGCAAAGCCCCTATGTAGTCCAGGCAGTGGTGGGTTTTCCCGTCCTCACCGACATCGATTCCCACGTGCGTGACGGCCACTTTAACGTTGGCCTTGTTTATATCGTTCAATCTCTGCTGGTTGTAGGTCTCGTCGATTCCGAAGACTCCAAAATCTGCGAAAAAGCTGAGAGTGCCGCATACAGAGGCGGCGCCTGCTACGACTGCCGCGTTGTGTTCCTGCACTCCTATCTGTATGAAGTTCTCTGGCCAGACCTTCTCGAATTCGTTCACCTTGGTCGAAGGCTTCAAGTCGCAGTCGAAAACCACCACGGGGGTGCCGTTTCTGTTGGTCTTTCCGATATCGGCCAGCGCCTTCCCGAAAGCCGATCTGTTGTCTGTCTTCTTGTCCACGGGATAAGTGATCGGTGTGCCGATAGCGGGCTTTATGGGCTCATCGACCGGCTTAACCGGTTCATGGTGGGAGGGTAAAGCCTTTCTCATTTCCGCGTATCTGTCAAGATCATTTTCAAGTCCGAGCTCTTCGAGGGCTTTCGCGGCCGTTTCAAAACTGAGAGGTTTTCCATGATAGGAGACATCGCCCTCCATGAAGGAGATCCCCTTTCCCATAACAGTTCTGCAGATCACTGCAACTGGTTTTTCGCCCCCGAAGGACCTCGAAAGAGCCTCCATTATCTGGTGATAATCGTGTCCATTGACTTCTATCACATCCCAGCCATCGGCAAGATAATTGGCCTTGATATCGACGTACATGATATCTCGTGCTCTGCCGGATATCTGGGCATCGTTGTAATCTATGACCACGACCAGGTTGTTCAATCTGTACTTGACGGCCGTTCTTCTGGCCTCGCTCACCTGTCCTTTGGCCTGTTCGGCATCGCTCATGGCCACGAAGACCCTGAAGTTTCTGCCGGTCAGCTTCGAGGCCAGAGCCATGCCGACACCTACCGAGAGCCCCTGACCGAGATTACCGGTCGTCCATTCCACACCGGGAATTCCCCTGGTGATATGTCCTTCGAATATGGAACCTGCGTGCCTGAAGCCAGATATGACATCGTCGATGTTAAAAAAACCCAGTCTTCCTAAAGCAGCATAAACTCCCGGAGAGGTGTGGCCGTGGCTCACGATGACCCTGTCCCTGTTCGGATCGTACGGTCTTGAAGGATTTATATTTGCTTTATTGTATATAGACAGGTACATATCTATTGAAGACATCGATCCCCCGGGGTGACCGGAGTTGGCGATCGTTGTCATCTTTATTATGTCTCCCCTGCATATCCTTCCGAGTTTTTTGAGTTCTTCTATTCCCCTTTCAGCGTTTCCTGTCATTTCACACCTCCACTCAATTCAATCGTCCATTGAAATATCTTCATCTCTGTTCTTTATGAGCAACTCGGCGTTGGCGTCCTGTATTATGGATTTCTGACTCTTGCGAAAATCGTCGAACTGGACCTTTATCATCTGCCCATCGTCGGCAACCAGAGTTATCACCTTCATGAATATATTCACCGTCAACACCTTGCAGGTCTTTCCCTCGTAATCCACTAGAGAACCCTCGTCGGGTATATCCATCAGTTCATGTTCGTACAACTCCTGTTCATACGAGAGACAGCAGAGCAATCTACCGCAACGGCCCGATATCTTCGCCGGATTTATCAGTAGTTGCTGTTTCTTCGCGTGTTTAAGAGTTATACTTTCGAACTGCCTTAGGAACCTGGCACAGCAGGCCGTCATGCCGCAAAGGCCTAGACTGCCGGTCATTTTGACTTCATCTCTTATGCCGACCTGGCGAAGTTCTATTCTCGTTCTGAAAGCTCTTGCCAGGTCCTTGACCAGCTCGCGAAAATCCACCCGGCTGTCGGCCCCGAAGTAGAATACGATACGCGAACGATCGAACATGTACCTCGCCTCCAGCAGGCGCATGGGCAGAGAGTGCTTCTCGATCAAATCCTGACAGATTCGCATGGCCGAGATCGCCTCCTCCTTATTCTTGTTGTACGTCTCCCAGTCTTCGTCCGTCATCATCCGCACGATTGGTCGCAGTTCTTCTTTAAGCTCATCGATACGCATATCAACCGGGCCAAATCTGACTTTTCCAACATCCAGTCCGAACTCGCTCATAGCCAGAACGAAGTCTCCAGTTTTCAAAACCCCTTCGCTCGAGGAGTATTCGTACATTTTTCCGACCGTATGAAATTCAACTCCGTAAACGGTTCCGTATATCTCAGGCATTCATTCTACCTCCAGCAGCGTCTCTATCGAAATTCCTCCTGACCGAATACATAGCCCTGAAAAAGACGAGTGTCGGGTTAAGAGAGGCGGTGCGTCTTCTCAGGAATCTATCGCACCAGAGGAAATCTTCCAACGTATTTGGTCCCTCCCTGTATTCCATAAGCCATTCTATCAGATCTATGTTGACAACTCGACTCCAGAGCGAAGTCCTCGAGACGACCAGCAGATCTCGCAGAAGTCCTCTCGCGTAGAACACCAGAAGACGACACTTTTCGAAGGAACCAACGCCGCCGAATCCTGGTGCAATCCTTCCGGCGAGCGCGAAAAAGTCGTTCTCCGCTATGAAGCGCTTTATCAGATTCATATAAGCCTTTCTTCTTTTGATTTTGAAGATGGGGTCTTCATTTTCCACGTCTTCCAGATACTCGACACAATTTTCACCTTCCGGGAGCTCGAGAGCATCGACAGTCAAAGCCTCCGCTTCGAGGTCTCTGAAGTAAGACAGGATCGAGTAATCTTCTATAGAGCCGGCGTAGATCTCGATGACTTTATCTCTGTATTTCCTTTTTATTTCCTCCATTATCACGTCCGGCACTTCGATGTTTATGGGGATTACACGGCTGCGTATAGTCGCAAGCAACGAGTTCCAGGAAGTGGTGTTGAGGATGATTCTCCCGAAGTCCGGAGGCTCTTCCAGTATCTTAAGCAAAGCGTTGGCGCTCTCCGGGGTCATTCGCTCGCACTGAGTTATGAGGATGAACTTTCGCCGTCCCGCGGGCGGCCTGTGGAGAAAATGAGCTTCGATCTCGCGAACCTTCTCTATACCGATATTTCCGTTCTCCGGCGCAATCAACAGAAAATCCTCTGTCAACCTTTTTCTGTCCCAGGAAAAGTCAAGACCAATCAAATCCTCTGAGAAGGTCTTGAGATAACGGCAATCTCTTCCAGTAAGTGCTATACTTAAGCCCGCACTTCCCGCCAGGATACGGGAAAGTCTCTCTCTTAAATCTCTATTGGTAGAGTCCATGATTTAATTATAGCAATGAATGGTTCAATTATCCCGGAGGTCGAAAAGATGGAGAGAACATTCGCTTATCTAAAACCGAACGCTATCCAGAGGGGTCTGGTCGGCGAGATAATCACCACTCTCGAGAACAAAGGTCTTAAGATAGTAGCCCTCAAAATGATAGAAATGGACAAATACCTGGCCGGTGAGCTTTACAGAGAACATGTCGGCAAAGACTTCTTCGAACCGCTTATGAAGTTTGTTCAATCGGGACCTGTCGTAGCTATGGTGCTCGAGGGTGAGAACGCCATAAAGAGGCTCCGCCATACAGTAGGAAAGACCGACCCGCTGGAGGCCGACGCGGGAAGCATAAGGGGCAGGTACGGAGTATCGGTCCGAAAGAACCTTATTCACGCTTCTGACAGCCTCGAGAGCGCTTTGAGAGAGATAGAGCTGTTTTTCGAAGAAGGAGAAATAATGGATTACACCCTGACCCTCGAGGGAGAGCTTTGATGATCGTCGCTCGCTTGAAAAAGGGAAAGGAAAGAATGATACTCAACGGTTACCCGTGGGTATTCAGGGATGAACTGCTTTCAATTGACGGTCCGCAGCGGCTAGGAGAGGTGAATGTCTTCTCGTACGATTACGGCTTTCTGGGAAGAGGCTTCTACAACCCCGAGTCGAACAGAGCCGTGATGGTCCTCACGAACAGAGATGAGGATATAGGCAAAGTATTGTTCAAAAGACGGATAATGAGGGCACTGAGAAAGAGAGAGGCCCTGTACGAACTCCCTTACTACAGATTGATTCATGGAGAGGGAGACAAACTGCCCGGCCTGGTTGTTGACAGGTACGGCGAAATCCTCGTCGTTCAATTCAGGAACCGGATCGTGCAGAGTCTTAAAGAAACAATAATCGAAACGCTCGTAGAGGAGACATCCCCAGCGGGTATCTATGAACGGAGCGATTTCGAAATGGGCGTCGAAGATAAAATCGACAGAAATACAGGGCTGCTCTACGGAGAGGTACCCAAAAGAATAGAGGTGATTGAGAACGGATTGAAGTTCCTGGTGGACATCGAAAAGAGTCAGAAGACCGGGTTCTTTTTCGATCAGAGGGAGTCTAGAGCCTTTTGTTCTTCGCTGGTGAAGAAATTGTCTCTCAAAAAGGGTCTCGATCTTTTTTCCTTCACAGGCGCTTTCGGAATCAACATGGCGGCCGCGGGCGCGGAGGTGATCTGTGTAGACAAGTCTGTGGAGGACCTGAAGCTGGCGAAGTTGAACTCGGAGTTGAATGGACTGGATAAATGCGTTCAATTCGCTCAGAGCGATGTTATTGACTTTATAGGTCGGTTTGAAAAAGATGATGCATTTGATATAGTTGTTTTGGATCCACCCTCTCTCGTTAAGCACAGGAAGGAGCTATCGACCGGGGTCGGCCTCTTCAGGGACATGATAAAGGGCCTGCTGCCCCTTGTCAGAGACAGAGGGGTACTCGGCATTTGCACATGCGCGTACAACATCGGTCTGGAGCACCTTGTCGAGGCAGTGAGGAGGTCAACAGAGAACAGCGGGATCACATTCTCGCACCTTGCGGTTACTCTTCAATCTCCGGACCACCCTTGGCTTATGCAGGTTCCAGAGAGTCTTTATTTGAAATGTTTGTGGGGCACGATTGAAAAGGAGTGAAGTTCTTGCCCGGGTTCTGGACTCACATCATCTTTGGAAAGGACGTTCTCCAGGAGGTTGGACTGGATCCAGACAGCGAGAGAAAGGGAGAGTTCAACCTCGGGTGCCTTTTCACAGATATAGGCAAGTACTGTGAAAAAAACTCTCCTGAGTATTTGCTCTGGAAGTTATCACACACAACCGGGTGCGACGCCTTTGCCGGTGTTCTATGCAGGGAGCTCGAGGGAGTTTCGAGGTTCTATGTTATGGGGGTTTTCTGTCATTTTTTTCTAGATCTTTCCGTCAGTCAGTACATCATGGCGCGGGCCGGTACCGGGTACAGAAGCGGACAGCTCGAGATAATGATAGACAGAACCATTCTCAAGGAGAGATTGACTGCGGATATACTTAAGTTGAGACCTCTGGCGGAGCTTCCACCCTCGATAGACGAAGAGCTCGAACGGACCATTCAAAGAACGGCCGGTGAGGTCTATAACATCGATAGCCCTTCGATCACCAGGGCCGTTGATTCCATGAAGGATATTTTTGACGATTATTACGGTAGATCCAGGTTGTTTCTCTTTTTTAAAGCTCTTTTTCTGAAGGGTGAAAGCATCGAAAGCGCTTTTTTCAGAGATACGCACGATGATCCCATGAACTTTGGAATGAGGCCCTGGTTTCACAGCATAGCGGGCTGGGAAAGTCGGTTGACTTTCAGGGATCTTTACGGGAAGGCGGTTTCCGATGCGGTCAGGTTTCTTCACAGATACCTAGATGGAGAGGAAGACTGGTCGCTTCCGGCAATGTCGTTGATGACCGGCTTGCCTCTTATGGAACAGGAAGACAACAAAAATGTTGAAGGGAGGGAAACCACGGCCCGACACTAGATAAGGGCGCGTGGTGAGAGAATGAAGGTACTCGGGATAATCTTAGCAGGCGGCAGGGGTGAATACTTGGGACCGCTGACACAGGTTCGGACGAGTGCTGCCCTGCCAGTGTTCGGTAAATATCGCTCTATCGACTTCACTCTCAGCAACATGGTAAATGCTGGAATTTCAAAAGTTGGAATAATAACTCAGTACAGCCCCAGAAGCCTTATGGATCACATAGGTTCTGGCAAGGAATGGGATCTTGATAGAAAACAGGGTGGTCTCTTCATCCTGCAACCTTACTATTCCCCATACAACCCGTCCATGGGTTACAAAGGAACGGCCGACGCTATATTCCAGAACATCAACATACTGAGGAGGGGTAACGAAGATTATGTGATGATAGGTTCTGGCGACCATATCTTCAAAGCCGATCTCAGCGAAATCTTCCGCTACCACCTCGAGACCGGTTCCGACATCACTGCCCTGACGGCGAGCAATATCGAGAATTACAATTTCGGAAATGTATCTCTCCTGAAATGCAAGGACGGCAGAGTTGTCGAGTGGATCGAGAGGGAAGGACCGCTCGAAGACCTCGGAGGCTCCAACTGCGTGGCTCTGGGAGCCTATTTCATGAACAAGTTCCTGCTTCGCGAACTCCTCTACTCGACCGTGCCCAACGGGGAGAATGAGCTGGTGAAAGGAGTGATAATTCCCAACCTTGGCTCCCTAAACGTGAGAGAATACAGGTACAACGGTTACTGGCGAGACATAAAGCAGAGCAAGAGCTGTTATTACCGCACCAATCTCGATATTCTCAACCCCGAAATCAGACGTGAGCTTTTCTACGAGCATGGGAGAGTCTTCACGAAGCTGAAGGATCTTCCGCCGCCAAAGATAACCGGTACGGCCTTTATTAGCAACTCCGTTATCGCCGACGGATGCGTGGTCGGTGGAAAGCTAGAAGATTCCGTGCTTTTCAGGGATACACGGGTTCTGGCAGGTGCCACGGTGAAAGGTTCAGTACTTCTGGAGGGCTGTATCGTCGAAGAAGGGGCTTATGTGGAGAACGTTATACTGGACAAGTACTGCACAGTCAGATCGGGGAAGAGTTTCGTAGGCGAGCAGTCCGATCCCACAGTGATCGAGAAACACGGCGTTATATAGGGTTTGAGGTGATAATATGGCGAAAAAAGTGGTTGCTTTAATACTGGCTGGCGGCCAGGGTACCAGACTCGGTATTCTAACAGACGAGATCGCCAAACCGGCCGTTCCTTTCGGCGGAAAGTACAGAATAATCGATTTTGCGCTCAGTAACTGCGTCAACTCGGGTATTTACACCGTCGGAGTGCTCACACAGTACAGACCGCACGTTCTTTCGAGGCATATAGGTATAGGAAGGCCCTGGGATCTCGACAGAAAAGACGGCGGGGTGGTGATTCTTCCACCTTACGTGGCGCAGGACGATTCTAACTGGTACAAGGGGACGGCAAACGCGGTCTATCAAAACATCGACTATATTGATGCTTACAGCCCCGAAATAGTGGTCGTTCTCTCCGGCGATCACATTTACTCCATGGATTATAACGAAATGATAGACTACCATCTCTCCAAAGGTGCAGACGGCACCGTGGCATGCATGCGCGTACCTCTTTCAGAGGCCCATCGCTTCGGCATGATGGTCACCGATTTTGAAAACCGAATCATCGATTTCCAGGAAAAGCCGGAAAAGCCGCGATCGGATCTAGCCTCGCTCGGCATCTACGTTTTCAACTGGAGTTTCCTCAAAGAAAGGTTGCTAGAGGACGAACAGACTCCGGAAAGCAGCAACGATTTCGGTAAAAACATACTACCCGAAACAGTTGACAGGGATCTTGGAAAGCTTTTCGCCTTCGTTTTCGAAGGCTACTGGAGAGACGTAGGAACTCTCCAGGCTCTCTGGGAATCCAACATCGAGCTGACCAGGCCGATTCCGCCCCTCAACCTCCACGACCCGGCCTGGAGGTTCTATACGCAGACCGAAGAATACCTGCCGGCCTACGTCGGGAGGAGTTCGAGGGTCAGGAATTCTCTTATCAACGAAGGAGCAGAGATCTACGGACGTATAGACAGTTCGGTGATCTTTCAGGGTGTGCAGATAGGCGAGGGTTCGGTCGTTCGCAATTCCGTGATAATGACCAACACCAGGATAGGTAAAGGCGTGATTATCGACAAGGCAATAATCGGCGAGAATTCGGTGATAAATGACGACTGTGTACTGGGGTACGGTGAGGAAGTTCCCCACGAAACGCATCCGGGTATATACGATTCCGGTATCGTCGTGGTCGGATACGACGCCGTCATCCCGGCCGGAACAAAGATTGGGAAGAACTGCGCGATCGCAAATCATGTGAGGGAAGGAGATTTTTCGGGCGATGTACAGGGCGGAAAGACGATCGCTGCGAAGGAATGATGGCTCTCTCTCTTTAGGTCTGCTGATCGCGCTCCTGTTTGTGGCGGCAGCGATGACGTCCATGATGACACCCTTGAGTCTCGCGACCAGTGCTTTCAGAGAGTGTTTGTGGGAGTTCAGGCTGGCAATCACACTGAAATCGATCTACCTATCGGACTTCGAAGAGGTGGAAATGAACGGCCTGAAAATCGAAAAAAGCTCGAGAAGTGTCTTCTCAGATAAAACAGAAATCGAGATTATCCATTACCATATTACTGAGGGGAGCAATTCCTTTGATTTCGAGAAAGTGGGAAAGATAACCAACATTTCTTAAAAGGAGGTTCGATATGAAGAAGTTTCTGTTAATCGCTCTGATAGTAACGCTATCGATTTTTGCACTCGCCCAAAGACTCACCATTCTCCACATCAACGACACCCACGGCCATATATGGCCCGAGGGAGAGTTCGGCGGGTTCGCCGCCATCGCGACTCTAGTGAATCAGGCTATGATGTCCAATCCGAACACTATCTTTTTGCATGCTGGAGACATAAACACCGGCGTGCCTGAATCCGACCTTCAGGATGCCATACCGGATATAGTCGTCCTCAACCTAATGAAGCTCGATGCCGTGACATTGGGAAACCACGAGTTCGACAACGACGTGAACGTTCTGGCCAAGCAGATGAACATTGCAGCCTTCCCGTTCCTGAGTGCCAACATATACAAAGACGGTAAACCGGCCTTCACACAGTACATAATTAAAGAAGTCGGAGGAATCAAAGTGGCGATAGTCGGCTTTACCGCTCAGGAATCCGAAATACTCGAGTATCTGTATGCAAAGGATTATGAGTGGAAAGAAATAGTTGAAGTGGCCAAAGAACTGATACCTCAGCTAGAAGCCCAGGCCGATATAATCGTCGCGTTGACACATATGGGGAGCAATCCGGTTATAGTTGGACCGAATTCCTGGGAATTGGCAGCGGCCGTCGATGGAATCGACGTGATCGTTGACGGTCACAGCCATACTTTCTACGAGAGACCGGAAGTTATAAACGGTACGTTGATAGTATCGGCCGGTGAATGGGGAAAGTACCTTGGAAAACTGGATCTGGACGTAGTCAATGGAACTATAACATTCGTCTCCTTCAGACCGATCAAGGTGGAGAACTCGATCACTCCGGATTTCGCAGTCGCCACTGTACTCGATTACTTCAAGAAAGCCGGCGGAGAGGCCCTTAACGTTGTGGTCGGCGAAACGACCATAAAGCTCGAAGGTGACAGAAATGTCGTCAGGGCACGGGACACAAACCTCGGCTACTTGATTTGCGATGCCATGATCTGGAAATCCGGCGCCGACATCGCGATAAGTAATTCAGGGGGTATTAGAGCCTCGATAGCGGCCGGTCCGATAACTTACCGTGATATTCTCACCGTTCTTCCGTTCGGCAATTCTCTGTACGTTATCGAAATAAGTGGCGCCGATTTCATGAAAGTCCTGGAATTCACCGCTACGATATCAGCCGGACAGGGAGCGATGCCACAGGTCAGTGGTGTCAGTTATACGATTGAAAACGGTACCGTCAAAGATGTTTTAGTTAACGGGGAACCGATCGTGATGGATAAGATCTACAAGGTTGCCACAAACAACTACCTGGCTTCCGGCGGAGATGGCTATACAACTCTTGCCAACCACCCTGGTTACGATACGGGATTTGTTCTCGCTGATGTAGTAGTCGAGTATGTGAGCCAGATAAGCCCGATCACATCTTACCAGGAGAGTGGAAGGATCAATCGCGTGAAGTAGTCGTTTCCCAGCGACTGAACATTGTACTATAATAGGAGCGGAGCGATCCGCTCCTATTGTTTGTAAGAATGTTTGCGGGTAATCGTGACTGCAGCTTCAGTGAGCTGTAAGGTTGTTTTTTTGCGGGATATTATCGAAAACGAAGTCAGTCATTGCCAAAACCGTTGAGAGGTGATACGATGAAGTTGCCAACCTTCAGAGGGGGCGTGCATCCGCCAGAGAGGAAGGAACTGGCTAAAGATGTTGCGTTGAGAATCCTTCCGCTTCCAGAAAAAGTCTACGTTTTTCTTGCAAATCATGCAGGTGTTCCGGCAAAGCCCGTCGTCGGTCCGGGAGAGAGAGTTAAGACCGGTCAGTTGATAGCCCAGTCGAACGGTTTCATCTCCGCTAATCTCCATTCTCCACTCACGGGCGAGGTAAAGGAAATTGGAAAATACTACCATCCCACCCTGTCTAAACCCGATGATGCAATCGTCATCGAGAGGACCTCGGAAGATGATTGGGAACTCCTGGGGCCCGAAACTTCTTTCGAGAAGCTCTCGCCCGGAGAGATAACAGAGAGAATAAAGCAGGCCGGAATCGTCGGTCTCGGTGGAGCCATGTTTCCAACCAGTGTAAAGCTTTCGCCTCCAAAAGATAAGAAGATCGATCTGCTTGTGATCAACGGCGCCGAGTGCGAGCCTTACCTCACTATAGACTACCGGTACATGCTGGAACGCGCCAATGGTGTCGTAAGGGGAACACTGGCAATCATGAAGGCTCTGGGGGTTCAGAGAGCCGTTATAGGAATAGAGGATAATAAACCGCAGGCTGTAGCGAAGATGAGCGAAGCCGTGAAAGGAACTGGGATCGAAGTCAGAAAACTGATAACCAAATATCCGCAAGGCGCGGAAAAGCAGTTGATATTCGCGCTTGAGAAGAGAGTGGTCCCTTCGGGCGGTCTTCCGCTGGACGTTGGCGTGGTCGTCGATAACGTGGGAACGGCCTACGCGGTTTACGAAGCGGTCGAAAAGGGCAGACCTCTTATCGAGAGAGGAATCACCGTCACGGGCGAAGGCGTAAAATCACCCGCGAACTTCGTGGTCAGAATCGGAACCATGGCTCAGGAATTGATAGCTTTCGCCGGAGGGAGCGACGAAGAGACTTCGAAAGTAATCTTCGGCGGTCCGATGATGGGAATGACCGTTCCAAAGATAGATGTCCCTGTTGTAAAAGGCACATCGGGAATAACTTTGATGAAAGATACCCTGCCCGAAGAAGAGTTTCCCTGCATAAGGTGCGGCAACTGTACGTTCGTCTGCCCCATGGGGCTTCAGCCGTTTCTTCTAAACCTTTACGGATCGGCAAGACAGTACGACATAGCCGTCGAAAACGGCTTGATGGACTGTATAGAATGTGGGAGCTGTTCTTACATCTGTCCGGCGAGAATCGAACTGGTGAAGAACTTCAAGTTGCACAAAAAGATATACCGCAGTCTGAAGGGAGGGGCAAAAAAGTGAAGTTGACAATGACGGCCGCGCCTCACCTGAGGTCGGGCAACAGTGTAAGAAGCATAATGCTGGATGTCCTGATAGCGCTCACTCCCGCTGCAATCTGGGCAGTAGTTACTTTCGGAATCAAGGCCCTGGTGCTGATTCTGGTCTGTACCGCAGGGGCCGAAGCACTCGATTTCTTCATTATCCGCTTCTTGAGAAACAAAAAGAGTTTCAGACCGGACCTGAGCGGCTCCGTAACCGGTCTCCTTCTGGCCCTGAACCTCTCTCTGGCTGTGGAGTGGTGGCAGGCCCTCATCGGAGTCTTCGTATCCATAGCGATCGCCAAGGCAGTATTCGGAGGACTTGGGAAGAACTTCTTCAACCCCGCTCTAGTGGGCAGGGTCTTTCTTTTGATATCCTTCCCTGTTCAGATGACAAGCTGGTTCAGCCCCTTCGATCTCCAGACCAGCGCGACGCCAATGGCGATCCTCAAAGAGGGTTCGTCAAGGATCTTTTCACTACAGGAGATGTTCCTCGGAACCATTCCCGGTTCTCTGGGCGAAATCAGCGCTCTTCTGCTGCTACTGGGATTTGGCTGGCTGTTGCTTCGCAGAAGAGTCTCTCCGGTGATACCGGTTGCTTACATAGGTACTGTGGCCCTTATGGCCGCGATCTTCAACGGAGTCAATCCGGCTTTCGGATCGCCACTGTATCACATACTTGGAGGCGGACTTATGCTTGGAGCGCTCTTCATGGCTACCGATATGGTGACAAGCCCTATGTCATTCAAGGGACACTTGATATTCGGAGTGGGATGTGGAGTCATCACAATGGTGATCAGATTCTTCGGCGGATATCCCGAAGGCGTCTCCTTCGCGATTCTGGTCATGAACGCCTTCGTACCCCTGATAGATATGGTTTCCAAGCCAAAGATCTTCGGGAAGGTGAAGTCCAATGCGTGATTATTTCAAAACTGGAATCACACTGATGATAATTACAGTAATAGCAGCTTTCGCCCTTTCTGCGGTCTATTCGATCGTCAAGGAGCCCATCGCGAACGCCGAACTTGGAGCGAAATTACTGGCAATAAGAAGCGTTTTGAAGGATTCTACCAGTGGCGGATCATTGGTGAGCGATGAAAGGATTCCTTCAACCGCGGGCGATCTTGCCAAATTCGAGTGGTCTCCTTCGGGTTTTCAAGTTGAAGACGGGATAATATACAGAAGCGACAACGGAAGGGGAAAGGTAGACAATCCCGTTTACAGGTTCACATCCGACGATGGGAGGGAGATCTATATAGCCATCGCAAGTGCTGTGGGGTACGGCGGAGATGTCAAAACGATGGCGTCATTCATTTCTACCGGCACCGGATTGAAGTTGAATGGAATAAAGGTTCTCGAATATTCGCAGGAGACGCCCGGTCTGGGAGCGAACATAGCCAATTCCGATATTCAAAAGAGATTCTATCCGGTGGAACCTTCCGGCCTGGAGAGAGAGCTGAAAGTCAACAAAGACGCGGGTGTCACTCCAATCGGCGAGGAGATCGATCTGAAAAGAGAGACCGAAGGAATTGTTACGGTTACGGACGTGATGACCGGCGCGACGATAACTCCGAGGGCCGTCACCGTATCGATCAACACGATGTATCAGTTCCTGAAGAAGGCAGGTGTGAAGTAATGGCCGAATCGAAATTTACGATACTGACCAATGGGTTTTTCAAACAGAATCCGATTTTCGCTCAAGTTCTTAGCATGTGCCCGACGCTGGCAACCACAACCAGCGCCGAAAACGGCCTGGGCATGGGACTGGCAACTACAGCCGTACTGGCGATGTCCAACATAACAATATCGCTGGTGCGGAAATTCATTCCAGACAAGATCAGAATACCTGCGTATATCGTTATAATAGCGTCGTTCGTCACAATAATCGATTTGCTTATGCACGGCTTCATTTACGATCTCTGGAAGACGCTGGGACTGTTCATTCCACTGATCGTGGTCAGCTGCATAATTCTTGGTCGTGCGGAGGCTTTCGCGTCCAAGAACAACGTCTTCGATTCTCTTCTCGACGGCCTGGGCATGGGATTGGGTTTTACGGGCGCGCTGGTCTTGCTTGGATCGGTGAGAGAGTTCCTCGGAAACGGTTCTATCTTCGGGGCACACCTGTCAGACGTCAAGATGTTCGTCATGATCCTGCCACCCGGTGCCTTCATAGCTCTTGGAATGCTTATCGCCCTCTTCAATTACCTTGGGATAAGACGCGAAAAAGCGAAGAAAGCGACTAAGTGAGGAGGTTGAAGTATGGCGACCAGACTGTTGTTCATATTCTTATCTGCGATATTGATTAACAACTTCGTTCTCTCTAGGTTCCTGGGGATCTGTCCCTTTCTAGGAGTTTCCAAAAAGATCGATACAGCCATCGGTATGAGCCTTGCCGTTATATTCGTGATGATCCTGGCATCGATAATCACATGGCTGTTGAATATTCTGCTGGTCTCTCTGGGACTTTCCTTTTTGACGACCATCGTCTTCATACTAATAATAGCGACGCTCGTGCAGTTTGTGGAGATAGTGCTGAAGAAGACTAGCCCGGGTCTTTACGAAGCTCTAGGTATCTATCTGCCGCTTATCACAACCAATTGCGCAGTCCTCGGGGTTGCTCTTTTAAACGTTCAGGAGAACTACACCCTGATCGAAACGGTGGTTAACTCAGCAGGTGCCGCGCTTGGATTTGCGCTCGCACTTATTCTTTTCTCTACGATAAGAGAGAGGATGGAACTTTCAGATATCCCCGCCCCCTTCAAGGGAACGGCGAGCGCACTGATAACGGCGGGACTTCTATCAATGGCCTTCATGGGTTTCCAGGGCCTTGTGAAGCTGTGAGGTGTGAGCTATGACGATAGTTTATTCGGTACTCTTAATGGCGATTCTTGGAGTGGGCGCCGGTGTGTTCCTCGCTTTCGCCTCCGCAAAATTCGCCGTCAAAGAGGATCCTAGAGTTAAACTGATAGAGGCAGCACTGCCAGGCGTCAATTGTGGAGCGTGCGGTTTTCCGGGATGTCCGGCCTTCGCGAAAGCGATGGCCGAAGGTAAGGCAACTCTGGATGGCTGTTTGCCCGGAAGAAGATCGGGAGTCCCCGAAAAGTTGAAAGTCATAATGGACAGCGAAACTGAAAAGCTCGTCGCGCTTTACGAGGAAGCGGGCGAGGATCCGCAGAAGGCACTCGCTAAACTTCTGGAGAGCTCGGGCAAAGAGATAAAGCAGGCTCCCCAGAAACCGGTGAGACCCTCCCAGGAAGAGATAGACACCTACAAAGAGAAACTGAGGGACGATAAAAGGGCTACACTGATTTACTCTGTGTTGCCAAACATCAATTGCGGAATCTGCGGTTCCCCGGGTTGTGCGGCCTTCGCACTGAAAGTAGCGGCAAAGGAGGAGCAGGCAGAAAAGTGCGTCCCGGGAAAGAGGCAGAGCGTTCCCGACAGAGTGGCAAAGATCATGTCGCTCAAGGACGAGGAAGTCAGCAAAGTACTGGAAGAGACTTCCGGAGACCCGGCCGAGATAAAGAAGAAATTCGAGGTGTGAAGTTGAGAAGACTTGCCATATTGGGCTCAACGGGCTCAATTGGAACTCAGACTCTGGATGTAATTGAAAAGATCGAAGGACTGGAAATTGTGGCCATGAGTTGCGGCCACAATTTCTCTCTCTTCACCAAACAACTGGAAAGGTATAGGCCGGCTTTCGCGGCTTCCCTCTCCACCGAAGAAAATCCCCTAGCGCTCTCTTCAGTCAAAAGATTCTTTCACGGGGAAGAGGGAATCGAAGAGATGCTGGAGAGTTCAAGGCCAGACATGGTTATTGTGGGCGTTAGCGGTGCGGCAGGTTTACGTTTCAGCCTGAAGGCGATCGAAATATGCAAACGCCTCTGCCTGGCCAACAAAGAATCGATCGTTTGCGGCGGAGATCTTCTGATCGAGGGATGTAAAGAGAAATCTGTAGAATTGATACCCGTCGATTCGGAGCACAGCGGTCTCTTTCAACTTCTCGGCGAGGGACCCCGTCCAGATCGGATATTCATCACGGCCTCGGGCGGAGCTCTGAGAGACTGGAGCGTTGAAAGATCTATAGACGCCACTCCTGGAGATGTCTTGAAACATCCAGTATGGTCGATGGGGCGAAGGATCACCATCGACAGTGCTACAATGGTTAATAAGGGTCTGGAAGTGATCGAAGCGCATTATCTGTTCAGATACGATGAAGAGGATATTGAGACCTATATATGTAGAAACAGCTATATACACGCAGGTATAGTTTACAGAGACGGGGTCGTGAAACTGCACAGTGGAACGCCGGATATGAGAATTCCGATCGCCTACTCGCTAACTTATCCTTTCAGGGAGCGGGTGATTGATAGAGGGGGGATCACAGGGATTCCCCTACTGCTGGAAGAGATCGACGGCGATAAGTACCCCGCGCTTGAACTGGCACGGAACATCTGCGGAAAGCAGTCGAAACAGATAGCCTACAATGCGGCCGACGAAATAGCCGTCGAGGCTTTTTTAAGAGGTGAAATAAAGTTTGGAAGAATTTACAATATAATCGAAAGAACGGTCTCCAGAATAGATGATCAAAGACGGGCCGACTACCGTCAAATACTGGAGATCGATAAGATTTCCCGAGAAATCGCGCTGGAAGAGGTGAGCAAATGTTTTTGACGATAATCTACTTTCTTTTGATCCTAACCGGGGTCGTCGTAGTCCATGAACTGGGGCACTACCTTTTTTCGAGACTTTTCGGTGTTAGGGTGATAGAGTTTGCAATAGGCATGGGACCGAAGATCTGGTCCAGGAAAGGCAAGAAAACCACTTTCAGGATAAATGCCTTTCCCATCGGCGGCTACGTCAGACCGGCCGGAGAGGATCTCGACGCCGTCGATTCATCGATACCCGAGAATGAACAGATACAGAATAAACCCGCGTGGCAACGCTTCATAATATACCTTGCCGGGCCTGCCTTTTCGTTGATACTCGGTTTCGTCATTTTATCGCTTGTCGCTGTAGTATGGGGTTTTCAGGAGATCAAGATCGATAAAATAGAGCCGGGATCTCCTGCCGAAATTTCAGGCATAGCGCCGGGGGACAGAATAGTCTCGGTGAACGGGAAGATACTGATCGACAACACGCGGCTTGGAGAGGCGATCGCGAAAGGTGACCCGATAGATCTGGTGATAATGAGAGACGGCAGAGAAATGGGAATCACTCTCGTGCCGGAAATGCTTCCACAGGAGACCATGATGATTATCTCCCGCGCTCAGGGGGGCGCAGGTGGAGAGATCGCCTCGATTAATGGAGCCACATTCAGCGGTGACTATGTGGGCTACGGTAAAGTGCTTCAGCCGGAAAGTTCCATTAAAATCGGTTTTTCCGATGGACAGACCCTGTCCGGTACTCTGCTCAATTACTCGCCGGCCGAGGAAAGATACGCCATGGGGATTTACTACGCCAACTTCCAGCCGAGAATCGCCAAAGACCACGGGCTCTTCAAAAAGGGAGATATGATAGTTTCAGTGGGTTCTTTAGAGACGAAGACAAGCTACGATCTTACCATGATGAGTCAACTGCTCGCGATAGATCCATCCGATCTTCTGATCCAGTTCACCGGAAGGGAGGTAGCCTACCAGAATCACGGTTTCGCCGAAGAGATTCCCGTGAAGCTCGAAAGGGACGGAAAATCAGTCGAAATCACCGTGGGTAAGCAAGAAATGATTTCGCTCGTGAGCGAGGCCGGAGTCTTTTCCCAGGGGAGCGATTACTGGTATCCCGACAGTGTCTTTCAGGCCGCTGGTCTGGGTTTACAGTGGGCTAACAGTATTCTTGTGACCATGGTCAGGGTCGTGGGAAGCCTCTTCACAGGCGGAGCCAACATAAATGAATTCACCGGCCCGATAGGTCTCATGACAATCGTGGATCAGGCTATAAGCCTAGGTTTGAGAATAGTCATCTTCATCACGGGCTTCATATCTTTGAACCTGGGCGTGGTCAACATGATTCCCTTTCCGGCTCTCGACGGCGGAAGGATGCTGCTGGCTGTTCTTGAGATGGTAACCAGAAGGAGGCTCGATCCCAAAATCGAAGGGTTGATAAATGTTATCGGGTTCATGGTTCTTATGGGCCTGATGATCTACATAACTTTCGTGGATATAGGTCGCTGGTTCTGATGAGCAAGGCTGTAAAAGTAGGTCCGGTAACTATTGGTGGTGGAAACCCCGTTTCGGTCCAGTCGATGACAAACACGAAAACCGTAGATGCACAGTCCACTCTTGAACAGATCGAAAGGTTGGCCGGTGTGGGCTGCGAGATAGTGAGAGTGTCAGTTCCAGACAACGACAGCGCTGTCGCCCTGAAAAGTATCACACGGGAATCCCGGCTTCCAGTCGTTGCCGACGTACATTTCGATTATCGCCTGGCCATCGAATCTATAAGGAATGGAGCCGCGAAGGTGAGGATCAACCCGGGGAATTTCGGACAGGAATGGAAGATAATTGAGACAGTGAAGGTCGCCGAAGAGTACGGCGTTTCAATAAGAGTGGGGGCCAATTCCGGCTCAATCGATCAAGACTTCTCGCATATCGGTCGAAGTGCCGCCCTGGCTGAGAGTGCCCTGGCACAGGTGAGGTTGCTCGAAAAGGCTGGATTTGAAGATATCGTCATCTCCGTGAAAGCCTCCCGTGTGAGAGAGACTGTAGAAGCGACGCGATATGTGAGTGAGAAGGTAGATTATCCGCTTCACCTAGGGGTTACGGAGGCCGGATTCGGATTGGACTCGATAGTGAAGTCTTCGATCGGCATAGGTGCGCTCCTGCTGAACGGGATAGGCGACACAGTAAGAGTGTCCATATCGGGCGACCCGATACAGGAGGTAGAGGCCGCCTTCTCGATTCTCAGAGCGCTCAACCTCAGGCCGGGACCGGATATAATCTCCTGTCCGACCTGTGCCAGAACGGAAATAAACGTCGAAGAACTGGCAAGAGAAGTCAAGCAATGGCTCAAAGGCATCGACGACGATATTACCGTGGCCATAATGGGCTGCGTCGTCAACGGTATAGGAGAGGGAAGGGAAGCCGATATAGGGATCGCCGGAACCCGTGCGGGCGGAGTAATCTTCATGAAAGGCCGTGTTGTCGAACAGACGGCTAGAGGGGAACTTGAAGAGAGGTTCAAATACTGGCTCGATAAAGCTATGGGTAAGGGCGAAAACTGATTGTGGAAGAAAACCGACGTTGCCGTTAAACGCGTTAATCAAGTCTGCAGGCAAATTGCCGCAGCAATAAAGGAGGAGGAAAGAGAATGAAAAGGCTTGCGCTCTTTGTAATCGTTATTATCGGTATAACAGCCTTCGCAACTTCGATCAGTTACGATCCTCAAGGTCTCATGTTCCTTAGCAGACCGGGTGCGGGTATCAACGTTACTGTCAATCTGAACAAGGGTACCGGAGCGACCTATTACGGTGGCGAAACCCTGGGAATTTCCTTTTCCGTGGATAGAAGCGCGTATGTGGCCGTTCTGGACATCGATCCTTCCGGTCAGGTACAGGTTCTGTTTCCAAACGTCTATGATCAGGATAACTACATGATAGGTGGTAGAACCTACACCCTGCCAACGGAAAAAGCTACGACAAAGTATAACCTACAGATTCAATCTCAAAGGGGCAGAGAAACGATCGTGGTAGTGGCCTCATCCTCGCCGCTGGGCTTTTTGGGAAATGTCTTTTCGCTTTTCGACAGATACCCATTTCCGTATCTCAGCCAAACTGTCAATAACCTTTCCATAGCTATAAACCCGGTCTTCAGCACCAACTGGGGTATGGGATACACTTACTTCTACAACAGCTACGTTCCATTCACCGTGAGAACCACGATCAATGCGGACAAGAGAGATGCCAGTGTTTACGTGGACGGGATATACATGGGAAATGCGCCGGTTACAACCACTCTCGAAGTTGGAACGCACACGATCTATATTTACACCAAGAGAAACCTCGTTTACGGTCCGTCGGTGGTCAATGTTCAGCCCGGCTCCAGCGATTTCCATTTCTCACTGCTGCCCAACTATATATATGGCTATCTGGAAGTCACGTCGATCCCCGATGCACAGGTTTACGTGGATGGCGAATACGTTGGCGATACGCCCTACAGGGACTTCGAAAAAGTCGGGAGCCACACAGTCACCGTTTCGAAATGGGGTTACAGAGATTCCAAGCAGAACGTATATATAAACCGCGATATGACCACCTCGGTCGATTTCAGGCTTCAGGAAAAGACCGAAGAGGAGAAGAGAACCGACAATATCATCCTCTTCTCGGTCATAGGCATACTGGTGGTGGGCATAGTGCTCGCCATAGTTCTTATCAACTGATGGCGGAAAGTTTGCTTTCATGTCGAAAACCAAGTCTAAAGCCTATGTCAATCTCTTACTGGTAGTTGTTTTCTGGGGACTAACCTTTCCCATGCAGAAGGATATTCTGCATGGGCTTTCCCCGGTTTTCTACAACGTCGTTCGTTTTTCTTTCGCAGTACTTTTGTTGATACCTCTGAGAAAAAGGCTGGGACTATCCTTCTCCAGTAGCGGATTCAAGAAGGGCGTGGTTCTCGGCCTTTTTCTTTCGGGCGGCTACGTCTTCCAGACCTGGGGTCTCGTTTTCACCAGCGCTTCTAAAAGCGCTTTCATTACGGCCCTCTACGTAGGGCTCGTCGCAATACTCTCTCCACTGATCGAGAGAAAGATGCCAACGGTCGTACAGATCGCTTCTCTAGTTATTTCGCTCGTCGGGCTCTACTTTCTTACTTCTCCGGAGGGCGGTTTCAACTTCGGCGACTTTCTCACAACTCTGTGCGCTATGTCTTTCGCACTGCACGTAGTTCTGATATCTCACTTCACCAAAGTAGCCAGCGATAAGGAGATGGAGCTGCTCCTTCCGCAGTTCGTGGTGGTTATTCTGGTGAACCTTCTGCTGACTCCCTTTGTTGAAGGCTCTATATTCATCAATTACAGGATTCTGCTGGTTGCACTCTTCACGGCCGTGTTTGCCACCATATTCGCGGTGGTGGTCCAGCTCAAATACCAGAGATATCTCGGATCGGTGGGCGCTTCTCTTATCTACGTGGGAGAACCGGCCTTCGCCCTTCTCTTCGCCATGATAATTCTCGGTGAGTCACCCAGTAGAATGGAGATACTGGGACTGTCGCTGATGACTCTGGGAATGGTTTTCGGTGGAGCGGTATCTTTGATCCAAAAAGAGAGGGAGAGCTGAGTATGAAAGGAAACGTGGTCGTGGTAGAGGACGATGTCCACATAGGTAAGCTTCTTCAGATGGAACTATCACACGAAGGTTACTCCGTTGAAGTGATAACCGAAGGAGAAACAGCTTTGAAAAGGCTGGAAAAAAAGTTACCCGATCTCCTCATACTGGACGTCATGCTTCCCGGAGCGAACGGTTTCAGAGTTTTGAACAAAGTGAGGGAGTACATATCTACAGATCTTCCAATTATCATGTTGACGGCCCGGGGAGATGTTGAAGACCGTGTACGCGGCCTTAAAGGCGGAGCCGACGATTATATACCCAAACCCTTCGTAATAGAAGAACTGCTGGCCAGGATGGAGGCGATATTCAGACGGAGGGGAATTCTGGACAGGGTGAGTTTTCACGAAATATCGATTGACAATAATACAAAAGAGGTAACGGTTGGCGGTGAACCAGTTCAGTTAAGTAAGACGGAATTCGAACTCCTTTTCGCGCTTCTGACGAACGCCGGAATAGTGATGTCGAAGGAGAGACTCCTTGAGAAAGTCTGGGGCAGCGAAGAATGGGGAAACCCAAACGTGGTGGAGGTGTACATCAACTACCTGCGCAAAAAACTCGGACAGTCGGGCGAGAGAATCAAGACTGTGAGAGGTTCTGGTTACGTTGTCAGATAAGAGGTTATTTTCAACTTCAACACAGGTGGCCTTCAACTCCGTGGTTTTACTGGTGGTGATTCTATCTGTTTCGGCGCTTTTCATATACAGGGTGTCGGAAAGTGTTTTCATTCGCAACTACTCAGAAGAGATGAGAAAGATCTTCATGGACTCTCCCATGGGTAGGGGTATGAGAATGGGGATTGGCCGTATTATCGGTCGCGGTGGAACGGAGTTCTATGTGAGGATAGAGGGAATAGTCGTGCAAAATCCTAACGGTCTGTCGAACGTACCTGATGTGGAAGGTTACATGAAGACAAGAATCGGCGGGAGCTCTTACCTGTTCTACGGCTTCACCAACGGAAACGATAAGATTCTGCTTGGTGCGCAGATGGACGATCTGGACTTCTTCCTGCAGAGTCTTTCCACCACGCTGGTACTCTCGACGATCATCGGAGTAGCGCTGTCCATACTGAGCGGCTATCTGCTCGGAAGGAGGGTTTCGAAACCGCTGAGAGAGGCAACCTCGCTACTGAAAGAAATAACGCTGGAAGACCTGTCAAGAAGAGTGGAGATAGATCCCAAGACTTCTGAGCTTGCAGAGCTTAAAAAAGCCCTGAACACGGCGCTAGATAGGATCGAGGACGGTTACAAAAGGCAGGAGCAGTTCTCTTCAGATATCGCCCACGAGATACGCTCGCCTCTGACGTCGATACTCGGCTTTTCAAGAATGATACAGAGGTGGGGCTCTAAAGATCCGGATGCTCTTAAAGAAGCCGCCGAAAGCATAACGGCTACTGCCGGCAAGATGCTTACCATAACCGAAGGATTGCTCTTTCTGGCGCGCCCGGTAATTGAAACGAACAGAGAGAGCTTCAACCTCGGGGAGTTAGTCAACGAGCTGGTGCAGTCCACCCCCGTACCCGGCAACATAACCGTCGAAGTCGATGTTGAAAATGTGCAGGTCACGACCGACAGGGCTCTGCTTAAAATAGCGCTAAAGGTGTTGCTCGAGAATGCGATGAAATATGGAAAAGGAAGACCCATCGTTTTTTACTGGGCCGATGGTTCACTTCATGTTAGAGATCACGGCGACGGTATCAATGAGGGGGAAATAGATAGAATATTCGATAGATTCTACCGGAGCGATTCCTCAAGAAGCGGTGGAGGTCATGGTCTCGGTCTTTCGATCGTCAGAAAGATCTGTGATACCCTTGACCTGACAATTACGGCTGAAAACAACGAAGACGGAGGGGCCGTCTTTTCGATCGGGAGGTTATTATGAAAACCCTGAGCTATATCGCAGAATCAATATTACTTTGGGGTGTGCTCCCTCTGTGGATACTGTCGGGAAGCGCTTCCGGTATCGGATTTTTGGCCGTGGCCGGCCTGGTGACGGCGGTCGTCTCGGCAGCATTTTCGCTGTATTCTACGCTGGTCGCTTTCTACTGGACGGGAAAGTTCCCGGGATTGTTGACGGTTCAGAATCAAACGGTCACCAGTGGTCCGTACCGTTTTATAAGACAGCCACTTTATGTAGGATACTCTCTCTTTCTGCTTGGTGTTGTGCTGTTATCGGGGAAGTACCTTTTTCTTGTACTCTGGGCCGGTATCTGCTGCTGTCTTCTCCTGTACACGCTTTTCATAGAAAAAAAACTGGTGGATAGAGACGAACGATACGCCAAATACAGAGAAACCGTACCGTTGCTCCTGCCCGGACGCGGCAAGTATATACCCTTCGACTTCACTAGATGTGTTCCGTGGCTCTTCATAGCAACTTCTCTCGTGGTGAAATTCCTTGTACTGGTGCTGCTGCCCTCGAAAGTGAAGAACGCCAGGGTGCTGAAGGAGAGAAAACCCTTCATTATCGCACTTGCGCACCAGACTCACTACGACGGCCCCTTGCTATTTTACTCGACCTGGAGGTATATCAGATTCGTCGGCACGGCGATCTACGTGGACAGGATGAAGCTACTGAGAAACTTCGGAACGATTCCCGTGAAACGCTATACAATAGATACCTCTGCTATAAGACAGATGCTGTCAACCATAAAGGAAGGTATTCCCCTCGGTATAGCGCCCGAGGCGGCCCGTTCATGGGACGGCAAGTTCCTGAGTGTAAAAAAGGAGATCTGGAAACTCTTCAAGATGCTGAAAACTCCCATCATCCCGGTCAAATTCTACGGAATACAGAGACTGTGGCCCCGGTGGGCCGGTATCTTCTCCCCCGGTTTCTCCACAGTGGAGTTCGGCGATCCCGTGCAGCCTGACGATCCCGAAATGGAGCGCAAGATAAGCGACTTCCTCTCAAAAGAGGATCCCACCTTTGATAAGCCTTACAGAAGTTACAGGCATATCGAGAGACTCATCTGGAGGTGCCCCTCGTGCGGCAAAGTCGGCTCTATCGAGAGTTTTCGTAGGGGCTTTTCCTGCAACTCCTGCGGAAAGAGCTGGAATAGACCATCGGTCAATGAGGTAATCGAACTTCACGAAAAAATCAAGCCCGGCAATATGGGGCTTTCCTTTCCCGTGAAAGACAGGGTCTTTTTCAGGGGTGAAGAAGTAGATGGGCTGATAATGGAAGATTCGGCGATGATAGGAGATTTCTCTCTCAAGTACAGCGATATAAAGAATTCCAGCATCGAGAAAAGCATTGAACCGGTCTTCGGAACGGCCGACGAGATGGTGATCTTCAAATCGAATAGTAGTGCACTCATGTGGCAGGAGATAATCGATTTCCAGATAAAGTTCCGTCTCAAACGCGGCGATTATCATACCGATCTCTGGGGATAGTTCCATCAAACAGCTTCTTATGGCTCATCACTCATGATCTTGAGTCTTTCTCCGTTTGCCAGAATGCGTAAGCAGGGTGATATGTTAAAATTTAATAAGTAACATTCAAGCGTGTGGTGTTTTCCGAATTTTTTATTCAATGCTGAGCGATCACGAGAGCGGCATCTCACGACGGGTGAGTGATTATCTTTGAGATGGTACGGGTCGGCAAAGGGTGTTTCGCTTGTAGAAACCGTGATGAATATGTTGTTGACTGCGATAGTCATATCGATAGTGATGGTTATGCTGTCAATAACTTTCAAGATCGGTTTTCAGATTCACAGTCAATTGACTATCGACGAAGAGATCGTGAAGTTGAGCAGCAACCTGAAGTACATCGTCTCCAGGAACTGGACCGGGCTTGATTTGAGTGAAGGACTCGACGGTGATACTATAACTCTCGAATCGAGATTTCCACTGATTCCCGAAGCCAGTGTGGCAACTATCACATATCTCGACGGCAGGCTGATGTTCATATATAGGGAAAGTGAAAACACTCTTGCCCGGACGGTTCTGGCCGAGCATCTTGATCAGTTCACTTTTTACGACCTCGAGGGGCAGTATCTGTATTACCGGGCGGTATTTGAGTACAGAGGAGCCACCAAAGAGATCGACGGGGCGGTGAGGATCTATTAGAAAGGCTTTTTCGAGTGCGGAAATTCTTGTCGTGCTTGCCGTGCTGGCCATGCTGATCAGTTCGGGGATCGCCCTCATTCTTCAGTACAGATCCATGTCGGCGACTCTCGAAATCTCCACCAATCTCCATTCAGCCAAGCTGCTGGTGGAAGGTATCGTGAGGAGTGCCAACCGCGTGAGTGAAGAGAACATAATCGATCGAATCGAGCAGCTATCTAATTATCCGGGCTTTCAAGACGTTGAAGTGGCTTCGGTCGAGGCGACCAACATCGAGGACAGCCCTACGAGAAGGATTTTCGAGGTCGTCCTCAGGGACAGAAGAGTCGGTGTGGAGGAGGTGTTTCATGTATTCAGATTCGATCCCTTCGCGGAATAGAGGTTTCGTTCTGGCGTTGACACTAATTCTGATGACCTTCGCTACTACTATGATAATAGCCGCCAGTATAATCATCCAGCGCACCTCCAGGAGACTCAACGAGTATTCTTTGCTTTCAGACCTGAGGGTAGCTTCGAACAATCTGGTGGAGGGAGCCGCCATGGTCCTCGCCGAAAAGTGGAACCAGGACAACTTCAATTCCGCCTGGGAAGGTTTCGAGGAGTTCCTTCAGTTCGTTTCCTCAAGGGGCGGCTATGAGGGAGACCTGTGGTCGGAAGTTATCCAAACTCTCGACTCTGAAGGATGGTGGTTGATCAACGGAGATGAAGACTTCGCTTCTCTGCTAGAGGACGCATCCTTTTCGGAGTTAACTTCCATAGGGGCGGCGGTAAACCTCACCGGCGGTAAGTATTCGATAGTTTCGTGGGTGGAGAAAGCCGGCGTGAAAAGATATTCCTACGGTCTGGTACTTGCCGAATCGCTTCTGGAGCATGCGGCTTTGAGATTTGGGGATATATCCAGGGTTTTCTACGAAGTCACCACGGGTGAGAAGAACAAAGACGATATACTGACAGGGCGGGGCGACGTGGTAAACGGACAGGCGATCGTGATCGGAGGAGTAGCCGTGAGCGACTCCAGCATAAACCTCGAGCTGGTCTTCCCTTACGGCCTAACCGCCAGGAGCATAACCCCCGATGGATCGTACACGTACACACAGACGGCCTCCGATTCGGAGCAGTATTTTTCAACTCTCCTTGCAGACCACGAAGACTGGCTTGCGTCCCTCTCTCCTGTGGCAACGTACACGGCGCCTTTCAACGACGAAATCACAGCCAATGAAGACGGCTTGATCGTTTTCAAACCCAACGACAGCAGCGGCGCACCCTACACCATATATTTTCCCGACGCCGCGGGGAGTGAACACAGGTATCTCATACTAAAATACAAAACTGAGAGCGGAGTATTCACCACAAAAATTTATGCCGAGGACTTCCCGGTGCACATCGCCATTCACGGAAACCTGTTTATAGGAGATTCACAAAGCGATCCCCTCAAGTTGTACTATATAAACGGACAGTACAGCATTACCGTCTATGGTTCGATTACCGTGAATTGCCAGCTGATGTACGGCGATTTCGACGACGAGTTCGACGAGGCCAGAACGCAGGGAGGCAAGGTCAACAACCAGGAGATCAACACCTGGAGCAAGGTCAAGGAACTGCTGAATGACTTCTCAGAGCGCGAGGCAGAGGATCATCTCTCGCTGGTCAGTATAGGTGGAGACATAATAAACACTTATGTGATCGGTAACTCTGGCAAGGGCACCCACGCTATCAGGGCTCTAGCGGGGGAGTTTTCAGCCTTCAAGAAGAATGGAATCGGCGGTGCCTTCACCTTCCCCGATCTGGGCACCGTTGTCAAAAACGAAAGGACCAAGCTGGGCCAGCTTTTCTTTTTTGGATCTATCACGGGTAACCGGTTCGGCACCATAGAAGAGATGAACTATCTGGACAACCTCTTTGTAAGCTCCACCAGGGGCATATCTGGGGGAACATTCGGTAAACGTTTGATTCTAGCCGGTTTGAGAGCATGGTAGGAAATGGGATTGGTCTATATGCCAATGAACGCCTTCGCCGCCGATAGGAAACTATACAGACCTTCGTTATCGCCTTCCTCTCTGACAACCACAATGAAAAGGTGGGGTCTCCCCCACCCGTATCAGATTTGCCACATCAAGTCTTTCGTTCTCTCGTAGAGCTGGCGGAATAGCGCGTAAGATTTTTCGTATATCTCGCGATTGTTCGGGTCGGGATTGATCGGTTCTCTGAACTTCACCCACTCTTTTATCTTCTCAGGTCTGTCGATCAATCCCACGCCCAGCCCTGCCAAGAAGGCATCTCCGAAGGGAGCCTCCACAAGGCTGGATACCTGTCTCATCTTGTAGCCGGTGATATCGGCGAAGATGCTGTTCCAGGCAGAGGATTTAGCCACTCCGCCGACTATCCAGCATTCATCGTTCAGTTTCAGGCCGGCCTTGATTCCCTCCTCGATGTTATGTCGCAGGGCGAATGCCGCTCCTTCCATGAGGGCTTTGTACATGTGGCCCCTCGTGTGCACGAGGGTCACTCCGAAAAAAACCCCTCTGGCAAAGGGATCCCAGATCGGCGATCTTTCGCCCATGAAGTAAGGGAGTACTATTATTCCGTCGCTTCCGGCCGGTATCGTCTCGACTTCCCTGTCAAGAAGCTGATACGGTGAAATACCCGTTCGCAAACCCACAGACGTTTCGCTGTCCGCGAATTCCTCTTTGAACCATCTGGCGAGCGCTCCGGTAGTGGCAGAACCACCGAAGGAGTATATCCGCTCGGTATCGTGAACCACATACGGAAAACTGACGAGCCCGAAGGGTAGCTCGCTGCCGTCGTGGACGGTTCCCCAGCAGGTAGAGGTGCCGACCATGGCGACGTGTTCGCCCTCTTCGAGCGCCCCGGCCGAAAGCTGGGCGACGGGGGCGTCGATTCCACCGGAAACGACGGGCGTTCCCTCGGGCAGGCCGCAGAGTTTTGAACTGGCCCGAGTGATCTTTCCAACCACATCGCTAGATCTCACGATTCTCTCGGGAAGGTATTCGATCGGGATTCCCAGAGCTTTACACATATCTGTAGACCATGTAAGTTTTCTTATGTTGAAAACACCGCCTATATTCCCTGCCGATGAGTAGTCGATGGCATTTTCTCCGGTAAGCTGATAGACAACGTAATCTTTCGGCGTCACGAACTTGTATATCTTCTTCCAGATCTCGGGTCTGTTGTCCCTGAGCCACATCATTTTGGTGAAGCCATAGTAGGAATCGACGTAATTGCCGGTTATAGAAAAGATCTCTTCTTTAGGTATGTTATCCTTAACCCAGCCGGTTTGATCCGTCGCACGTCTGTCCATCCATATGAGACAGGGATAAAGCGGTTTCATCTCCCTGTCCACCGGTACACCGGAGCCGCCGTAGAGACCGCTGATCGCCAGAGCGGCGATCTCTTCCTTCGCCACTCCCGATTTTTCTACCACTTCCCCCATCGTTTCGAAGGCAGCCCTCGCCCAGACGTCCGGCCACTGTTCGGCCCAGTTTGAGCCGGGTTTGATGACATCGTACTCTCTCTGTGCCTCGACGAGAACACGACCGCTTTCGTCCACCATAACGCTTTTCGTACCCTGAGTCCCAATATCGCACCCGATCAAATACATATCCTACCACCCTTTCAGATTTCATCGATTTCATGTCTCAACCAAGATTGTACCTCATCTATTCCAGGCTCGCCAGGATCCAGCTCGACGCCCTTCATGTATTTGACGGCCTCATAGATTACAGGCATTATCCTGTCGTGGACGCCGGCCACATGATGAATGTAGGGGCCGCACACCAGTTTCTCTTCGAGCTTTGGCCAGTTCCTGAATTTCGCCCAGACGTACGTTCCCTTGTTGAAAGGCCCATCAGTGCTTTCGGCGTGAGATACGAAAAGCTTGTAATTCGAGAAGTCTCCGTCGAATCTGAGAACGCTGAGTTTACCCCCCTTTATCTCCCATTCCGATACCCCGGGACTGTGGCTGTCGAGTATGAAGTGTTTTCCGATGTACGGTTTTTCCTTCGCGAGCGAAAGCGGGAAAGGCCCGCAATGCCACAGCAGCTCGGCATTGTCGTCGGTCGGATGTCTGATAGTAAGATCGGCCAGAAAGGAAGGTTTTCGATACATGGTGGCCGCCTGGGCCAGTTCCATGCTTATCGCTCCGTGAACGTCGGTTTCGCAGGCAACGGGGATTTTATTATCCGATAGTAGAGAATGGGCAAAACAGGGCATTACGCCATACGCCTTTTGCAGAGCGTTCCAGCATTGAATGGCTATTCCGCTCAATCTCTCTTCGACCGCCCACCTCTCCATCACGATCTTGAGCGTCAACACCTTCTTGAAACTCTCTTCACCCGCACTGGAGTAATCGACTCTGTCCCTTAGTCCGGCCAATTCCCGGTCGAGCTCTTTAGAGTCCAGATATTTTTTCGCCTCTTCCACAATATCTATCAGAGTTGTCGGGATGAGTTCTATGCCGAACTTTTCTAGAAGCTCTCCTTCGTTGTTTATGACGGTCCAGAAGTCTCTCGGCCTGTTGCTTATAACTCCGATTTTCATATTGCGAAAAGCCCTGACCACCGAAGCAGCGGCGAGGAAGTTTTTGAATCCCCTTTCGAAGAGGGGATCATCGACCGAAGAGTTCACTATGTATGTGAAGGGAACACCGAAGCGTCTCAACAACTTGCCCGTCGCAAAAAGGCCGCACTGGGTGTCACGGGTACGACTTCCATCGGGCAGCGGGGCATCATCTCGTGGCCCCCAGAGGAGAAGGGGCACATCGAGTTCTCTGGAGAGCTTGGCAACGGCTTCTTCGGTTCCAAAATTTACATGAGGCGCAAAGATGGCGTCCACTTTGGCCTTTTTGAAATGTTCCGCCACCGCTGGTGAATCCTTGGGATCGTAAATGAGCCCCTCTTCGTTCAGCCAGTCGAGACCGACGTAATCCACATTCCAGGCCTTCAGCTTTTTTTCGATGAGAATTCTTTGTTCATGAGCGTCTTTCTTGCTGAAAACGTTTCTCCTTGTGGGAGCGAACCCGAGTTTTAGCTTTTGATACATCCTTTCCCTCCTTTCAACCTCCCGGATGACTCAGTCGGCCGGACTTGGAAGAATACGCCCGTCGTAGTTTTTCTGCCGTTAGCTTGTCGATTTTTCAAACTCAAAGTGTTTTTTCCAGAGTGAACTCGATTACACTGGCCGACATGGGAGCGAGCCTGAGATTCATCTCCCTGGTTCCCACGGCCAGTTCATCGTTCACAAGATGTATCCTATCGGGGTTGTCGAAGTCGTTCATCTCGTCAGGAGCCGAGCCGGTCAGAACGTACCGATCGGCCTTTTTCTTAGCTTCCAGCCCCGAAAGATCGAGACGTATATCGGTTTCCTTCTGATAATAGTTGATCAGCGCTACGCTGAGTACGTTTCTCCTTTCGTCGTAAGTGGCCGAACCGTCGATGTATGGAACACCCTTCAGCTGGAAGCTGTTGCGCCCCTCGACGAACGTTCTGGCCTTTATGTCATACCTTTGTGTGTCGATATCCATGGCGAGTCTGGTCCGGCCCGTGTGGTTCACGAAGAGATCGAAGGCGTGATAGATCGGAGTAAGGACGATCTCGTCTCCCTTCGTCTTTATCATACCCAGGGCGTTAACCATCTGCGCCAGATTGGCCATCTGTACCGTATCGTTCATTCTGTGCATCACGGCGAATATTCCGGCCGCGAAGAGCCCATCCTTCAGTGCGTACGGTTCTTCGATGAGTACCGTTCCCTTCTCTGTGCCCTCCCTTTCCGCACTGATTTTGTACCAGACATTCCATTCGTCGAACGAGATCTTCACATGATCCAGGCGAAGGTGCTTTATAAGGTTCTCGAGCAGCTTCAATCTCTGCTCGCAGTAATACACCGAAGCCACGGTGCCGAAGTAATCGTCCGAACCGTGGTACTCATGAATCGAGATATAATCGATCAGGTGCCCGGCGTGTTTCAACACCGTCATATCCCAGTCGGGATTGTCGGCGCCAACGGCTATAACCTTTATCGAACGGTCCACGCCCTTCATGAACTGTGTGTACTGCCTCAGCTTTTCGGCGTATTCGGTCGCGCTGCAGTGACCGACCTGCCAGGGGCCGTACACTTCGTTTCCAATCCCCCAGTACTTAACTCCATACGGCTCGGCATGGCCATTTTCTCTCCTCATTCCTGCGTATCTGGTCGGCGTATCGAGGTTACAGTATTCGAGCCAGGCGACAGCCTCGTCGAGCGTTCCCGTCCCCAGACTCACGGCCAGATAGGGTTCGGTGCCAAGCTCGCAACAGTACTGTATGAATTCATCCGTTCCGAACCTGTTGCTTTCCAACCCGCCCCATATATAGTTCAGCAGCTGCGGCCGTTTCTCCACCGGTCCGATACCGTCCTGCCAGTGGTACGCGGACGCGAAGTTGCCACCAGGCCATCTCAAGATGGGGCACTTGATCTTTTTTACGGCATCTATGATATCTCTCCTGAATCCTCGCGAGTCGGACTTTGAGGATTTTTCATTGAAGATTCCGTCGTAGATACATCTACCCAGATGCTCCGTGAAATGTCCATAGATCATATCGTTTATCTTTCCGAGTTTTTCCGGTCTGACCCTGACGTATGTCTGCACTGTAATCCCTCCCTGATTGACTAATCGTTATGAGATTTTTAAAGACTCCCGGTATTCAATCTCAAGACCGTGATCGAATTACCTTCGAAGCTGAATGTGAATCGATTGGAGAAATCCGACAAAACCGTGGTCATGGGTACGATCCTTTCGGGATCTTCGAAAGTGTTTCCGTCGAAGATACTATCGGAAGTTATCACTGTCGCTTCCCCTTTGCCCGTCACTTTTGTGGCTTCATCTATTTCCACCAGAACCTCTTTATCCTCGGGCCAGGGGTTGACGACCTTTATTATCAAATCTCCGGTTTCGTAGTCAAAGCTACAGGAATGATAAAGCGACTTGAACCAATAGCCTATGACTTCGACATCTTCGTCCGTAAGACTGGAATCGACGATGATATCTCCAAGGTTCCTGTTGAAGATCCTCTGGACGTGATAGCTGGGTGTTCCATAAACCCTCGTGCTGTCGAACCAGATTAGATCTGGGGTCCACTGCGACCAGCCCGGTCTGTTGAAAAGGGGAGCGTACGCCGCCATTATCACAACGTCACTATTGCGTTCCAGTCCGGTCATTAATGCCGCTTCGGCCAATGCCGCCTGCAGGGTGTTTCTCCTTCCAGCCTCATGGGCTGCATATTCCCCGAGCATAACCTTTGGACCCTCTCTATCGTATTTGTCGTATCTTTCGGTGTTTCTCAGCATCCATTCGGGCACGGCGTAAATATGCTCGTCGATAATCTCCACCGCGTTCTGCCGGGCCCATCTCCAGGCCCTGTTGAACGGTGCGCCCTCGTAGGAAGGCGGTCCGCTGAAGAGTATGACGATCTCGGGATGTTTGTCTTTTATGGCTTTCTGAAAGAGTGCGAAGCGCTCGTGGTATTCATTTCCCCAGTTCTCGTTTCCTACGCCTATATATGTAACGTTGAAAGGTTCGGGATGACCGAGTTCGGCACGTTTCGCCCCCCAGGAACTTTCTGTCGGCCCGTTGGCGAACTCAATGAAGTCAAGAACATCCTGAACCCACCCGTCCATTGTATTCATCGAACAGTACTCGGCCCCGCGAACCTGGCAGGAGATTCCCGCGTTGAATATCGGCACGGGCTCGGCGCCCAGATATTCAGCCAGAATAAGATACTCGAAAAACCCTATTCCATAGGACTGGTTGTAGCCCCATAGGTTGTAGTTAGCTTTTCTCTCTTCCACCGGACCGATCGTGTCCTTCCAGCGGTAGGAGTTTTCAAGGCTGTCACCCTCTACCAGACAACCACCGGGAAACCTCAAGAACCCCGGCTTCAATTCCTTGAGCATTTCCAGAAGATCCGGCCTCATACCGTGCCAGTTCCTCTCTGGCAGGAGCGAGATCATATCCAGACATATCAGACCGGAGCCCTTCAAGATCAACGCCAGCCGACCATCATGACAGTCCTCCGGAACTTCTAGGACCACGGAATATCTCTCCCACAGATCAGCGAATTTCGATCCCAGGCTGGCGGTGATTATTGAGTTCCCCTGTGAATCCATGAGGCGGATTTCGATTTCTCCGCTGTAATCATCGCCACGGATGAACGAGGAGAAGATATAACTCTCGCCCCCGACGAGAGGAATTCCATCGTAACCATCGTTGGAGAGAATCACGCGCCTATCGTCGGATTCTATATCGAACCTCAGATAACTAGTGTTGTTACCGTTGACAGGTCTTTCGGATTTAATCGAAAAGCTCGCCTTGCAGCCTTTCTCAAGGACCACAGACCAGCCTTCTATGCGATCGGTATGTTCAAAGGAGCGGTTTCTAACCAGCTCGGCGTAAAGACCACCGTCAACCGCATGGTTGATATCTTCGAAGAAAACGCCGTAGAGAAAGGGACTTATTACAGGGCCGAGGTTGATAGAGTTCACTGCTATCACATGATCGACGCCCACCAGAACGGATGCGGGAACGAACAGCAAAGCCATAAACAGGACGATCGAAATCGCTATGGAAGGTCTCATTCATCGCACCTCCTGTTCCTTTCCGATTACGAGAACGAAGTTGTTTTCCTTTTTGCCGCCCACATCCAGGGAGAAAGTCTTTGAAAAACCATCAGTGGCAACGGTGATTTCATAATTACCGGCGAATCCTTTGAAAGCGACTTCTCCGGAGGAACCGACGTCGACCTTCATGTCCGTCTTCCATTCTCCATGGATCAAGTTCTTCAGTTCGTAGAAGAGCGGTTTGATAGACAGATCATCGCGCAGGAATCCACTTCCCGACTGCCAGGCGCGGTAGAAGTTCCAGTAAGTAATGACTTCTACTGCCGGATGGCTGAAGAAGACTTTGTAGAAGATCTTCGCGATCTCCGCCTGGATCTCTTCGGCCTCGCTTATAGACACTTTGAAGGCATCGATAACCGCGGGAAGAGGAATCTGAAACTCCGAAATGTGTACGGGTTTTCCAAGTTGAGCCAGTTCGTCTATCGCCAGATAAATGCTCTCGAGCGATCCCAACTGCCCAAGGAGGTCCTGTGCGGTGAAGATATGGGCCTCGGCACCTATCGCGTCTATCTGCACACCTTCGTTTATCAACTGCCTGGCTCTAGAAATGAAAGCCCTTCTGGTACCTGTGTTGACCAGAACGCCGTATTCGTTGAGAACCGTGATTGCATCGGGGTCGGTCTCCTTAACTATTCTGTACGATTGAGCGATATAGTCCGTGCCCAGTGAGTCGAACCAGTTCTGAACGATCGGTTCGTTAACGACATCCCAGTATTGGACAAGATCTTTGAACTCTTCAACCTCTCTAGCCACCCTTTTGAAAAGAAGATCGCGAACCTCCGACCACTGTTCCAGCTTTCCCATTCTTTCCACCCAGCCGGGAACACCGACACTCGGAGGGTTTCCCCAGACGAGTGTGTGACCTTTCACGGGAACACCGTTTTCCTTGAGCCATTCGGCGATCTTTTTTGAAGCATCTACCAGGCGTAGACGCCCTTGAGTGGATTCGTAGTCGGCCCAGTAGAAGGACGGAAGGGTAGCGAAGTTGAAGAGCTCCAGATAGAGCCGCATATACTCCGCGAGGTCTTCCTCAGGCAGAGGTCTGGTTCCGAATCTCCTACCCCTGTTGTAACTTGACTGGGCATAAGCGTACAGGAGATATTCCGGAGCGTTCCCAAAGTAAAACTCGTGTGAAAGCTGTTTTGCAGTCAAAAAAGCTTTACTCACCGGTCTCCCCTGCTCATCCACGATGCTTATACTGATCGGTATCTTTCTATCGTTTTCTATCCTTTCCTCGAAAAGACTTGTGTCGACTTCAGGCAAAACATTACCTCCAAAGACGGAAGTGCTTACGAACAAGGCTATGAAAAGCAGACAACAGGTCCGCACGATAAAGTTAGGAAGTACAAATCCCTTCTCCGAAGAAGACTGCTCAAACGACATGAGACCTACTCCTTTCCAAGAGATCCCAGAGATATCCCTTTCATCAAGTATCTGTGGAAGACAACGAAGATTATCAGCGACGGTGCAACCGAAAAGAAGGCCCCGGCCATCATCGGACCTATCCCGCGGTAGGGGTCGCCCCAGCCGGCACTGAATCTTATAAGCGCTATCGGAAGCGTGAATTTGTCGGACTTGCTGAGTATCAAAAGCGGCCAGAGAAAACTGTTCCACGAACCCAGAAAGGTCATCAAGCCCAGCACAAGCATCGCCGGCTTGACATATGGAATTACTATGCTTATAAGGAACCTGAACTTCGAACAGCCGTCTATCCAGGCGGCATCCTCCAGCTCGCCGGGAATATCGAGCATGTACTGTCTAAAGAGAAAGACGCCGAAAGTTCCCCCGAGGCCCGGTAGAATCAGGGCTAGATAGGAGTTTGTCAGTCCCATTCCCTGAATTATGAAGAAGTGAGGCACCAAAAACAGCACGCCGGGGAAGGCGAGCACGGCCACATAGATCCAGAAAACAAGCATACGACCCCTGAATCGCAGACGCGAGAGAGCATAAGCGGCCGGAATAGAAAGCGCCAGCGTTGCCAGCGTGGAACCGACGGCGACGATCACGCTGTTCAGAGTTGCCCTGATGAGCGAAAGCCCCCCTGAAGGCGCGAAAATGATTTTGTAATTCTCCAGGGTGGGGTTTTCAGGTATCCACTCGGGAGGCGTCTGAATGACAGCCACTGCCGTTGACTTCAGCGAAGTTGACAGCATCCAGAAAATCGGCGCAAACCAAAAAGCCGCAAATGCCCAGAGAAGTATCGTTACAACGACGGCAGTTATGCGCTTGCTGAGTTTCTTTTTGTTTATGGCAACTGTAGAAGTCATTCTCTCACCCCTCTGTCGAGCGTATCGACTTCGTCACGAGCACGAGCTGTATTACCGCAAAGATAAGCACTATCGCGAAAATAAACCAGGATATCGACGCGGCCCTTCCGAAATCCTGTCTCTCGAACCCCACCAGGTACAGGTAATAGACCATTGTTCTCGTGGTGCCGGCAGGACCGCCGACCGATAGTATGTAAGCCTGGTCGAAAAGCCCGAAAGCGAGAATAACCTGTCTGACCACATCGAAGAAGAGTACGCTCCTTATCCAGGGCAAGGTAATGTACAAAAACCTCTTCCATGGTCCCGCTCCATCCAGTTTCGCCGATTCGTACTGCTCGGGAGGGATCCTCTGCAACGCGCCCATATAGAGCAGAATGCTGAACCCCACTATCCACCAAATGGTCACCAATATTATCACTCCCCAGGCGACCCCGGTGCTTCCAAACCAAGAAACGGCAGCATTGATGAAACCTGCTTTATTCAGGTAGTAATTCGCCAGACCTGAGGGAAAGGAAGCGAATATCCATTTCCACGAGCTGAGAATGCCCACCGATCCGAAGAAGGCCGGTGAGACAAAAGCGATTAACAGCCATAACTGTCCGAACCTTTTTTTGTTGAGGATATGGGCAAAGAGTATGGCCACTATTATTGTAAGGGGAACGCTTACTATCGCGAATATCACAGTGTTCTGAACAACAGGCCAGAATCTCGAGTCGTTCCATGTGCGGACGTAGTTGCTGGCTCCTACAAAGACATTGTCGCTGAGCAGACTCCAGTTGAAGAAACTGATTACCATCCCAAAGACCAGAGGAATGGCGACGAACAAGACGAAGAAAAACAGGTGAGGGAGGAGGAACAACCACGACCCTACCTCCCTGTGGAAATGTCTATGCGACTTCGATTGTGATTGTCTCAATTGCTCCTCCTCCCTTCACCCAATTAATGAAAGCTTACCTCGCTCTTGACCAGTAATCGTCAAGAATCTCCTGCACCGCAAATTCGGCTTCTTTCATACCCTCTTCGGGAGAGATGGAGTGCAGCACCAGTATTTCGTCGAGATATACAGCGATTTCGGCTTCGATTTCCGATATCAACGGGAACATCTGGAACTGCTTTACATATTCCGATTCCTGAGAGACAACGTAAATGTGTGGCAGTCTCTCCTTCAGCTCCTGACTCTGCGAAATGGAGATTCTGGCTGGTGTCTGACCGGCCGCATACCAGTCTATCGCGTTGTCCCAGAGGTATTTCATGAAGGTAGTTGCGGCGTCCAGAACCTTCGGGTCTTCAACCATTACCTTCGGCATCGCCAGAACGTGCGAACCTCCGAAGACGGCCTTGGTCGTACCCAGCTGAGGTGATACCGCGTAGCCGAAGGCCTCGCCGAGCTGTTCCATCCAGGGTTGGATCGTCCAGATACCCGTTATCAGAACAGTGCTATCGCCCGACTGGAACGATACGCCAGGATCGGCTACCTGCATCGGGAGAATGCCCTTTTCCTGCATCGTGAGCATCAATTTGCAGGCCTCGATTCCCGCTTTAGCGAAGGCCGGCTTTTTGAAGTCATCGGTCAGAAGATCGCCGCCGTGCTGCCATAGCAGATGGAACCATATCCATGTCCAGGCGGGATTCTCGTAGTAGGGAGTCAATCCGGCAGGGGTAATCGGGATCAGAGCTTCCATCGCCGCTATAAACTCGTCCCTCGTCTTCGGCGGGTTCTCCGGATCCAGGCCCACTTTTGCGAAGTTGGCCTTGTTGTAAGCCATGTAGAAAATCCATATATCCAGTGGGATTCCCACGACTTTACCGTCGATAACAAGTCCGTCGAGAACACCGGGGAAGATGTCATTTACATCGATCCCGTAATTGTTCAGCCATTCATCAGGAGTGAAGCCTTTGAAATGCTGCAGGTACAGAGGCATATCGAATTTGCGGATGAACATTATTTCCGGCGCGGTTTTCGATGCAATACCCATCGAAAGCTTGTTCTTCATATCCAGAGACGATTCGACCACGACATGAACGACCTCGATTCCGGGGTGCGTGGCGTTGAACTTTGCAACGATTTCATCCATGTAAGCCCCGTCCGCTCCGGTGAGCGGTGTCATCATCGTAACCGTTACTCCGAAAGAAAAGCCTACAAAAACGATCAGCGCAAGAACCAAACACATGAACTTTTTCATTTAGTTTCACCTCCTAGAAAAGGTAATAACCGATTGACCAGAAAAAGGATAACTCGATGACATTTGTTCTTCCCTTGCCACATCACCCCCCATGGAACCAGAAAAACTCTCTGTTCGTAATCATTTTTCCATCATTGTGACAACAGGATATGACCGGGAGAAATTTGCTGGCTTCGATCGTTAGTTTGGCATGGACTCCGGAAATACTTATATGTACGTACCTTATTGTGTTAAGCAAAACCCTTTCAAGTTTAAATTACTTAAAAAACACAGTCCAAAAAAACGCCAAAGCAACAGAATGAAAAAAGAAACTATGAAGTGATCTACTTACGCTAGATTCTACCAAACGAAAAACCTCCCGAACAAACACAGTTATGTTTGAAAGAGACCTGTGAGAAGCGAGTTGCGGGGAATATTGATGATATTCGTACTCTCTTTTACGTGATTGTAGGGTTTTCTTCAGATTTCACAGAATATCTGATGCTTAAATGTCCGTACAAATAAGATTAATCAGGTTTTTCTCGATGAAATCCGCTCAACGAAGTCGAAGAAAAAAGACCGCCCTGCGTGGGCGGCACAATTATCGAAGAGGTTTTCCCGTTTTAGAGTTCTAAGCTCTTTATGATTTCGCCTGAGTGATGGAACTTCTCTCTATGAGTTCAGGTTTAAAGACAACTTTCTGGGGTTTGCCGCCGTTGAGCATATCGAGAAGAATTTCGACGGCTCTCCTGCCTACCTCTTCTTTAGGGTGGGCGAAGGTAGTCAAAACATCTCTGAAGTCACCGATGGGGCCATCGTCAAAACCGATAACGGATATGTCGTCCGGTATTCTCAAAGCTAAACGCTTTGCGACCAGCTGGAGCTGAAGGGCCGTTGCGTCGTTGTAGCAAAAAATCGCGGTAGGTCTTATCTGCAAGGGGAGAGACATGAGTTCGTGGGCGATCTGCATGGGCGCTCCTGTGAATTCAGACACGTTGAAGGCCTTATCGTAGATTCTATCGACTCCCAGCTGCCGGCACCTCTCGATGAAACTCCTAGCCCTGACAACACCCGGAAGATGAGTGGATTTGTAAATGACTGCAACCCTTCTGTGGCCATAATCGTAAAAGATCTCGGCAGCCTTTTCGCCTCCGCTGGCATCGTCTAGAATGACGCAACTCACCTGATCAATGTTCCAATCGGTGTGAACAAGGGTTATCTTGATCCCGGATTTCGTCAAAGACTTCACAAAATCCTTGTTCGATCTCTTGGTCGCACTGTAGACAGGGTCGATAATCAGCCCCTTGACGCCGGATTCCATCCACTCGCCAAGAATCTGTCTCTCTTTGACCGGATCTTCGGAAGCGTTTCCCAGAAGCATTTTGTATTCATTTCTAAAAAGATAATCCTCCGCACCTAGTACGACATAGGGAAAGATATAACTGGTTATCTGCTGAACGAGTATTCCAACCAGATGATTATCGTTTCCATAGCTGACAAAGGTCCCAAGGCCTGGCCTGCGGACAATGACGGCTTTCAGAGTCAATCTGTCCAGTGCCTTTCTGACAGTCTCTCTACTGGCGTTGAACTTCGTCATCAACTCTTTTTCCGTTGGGAGTTTATCGCCAGCCGAATACTTTCCGGACTTCAATTCCTCAAGCAAATAGCGCTCGATGATCCCATATTTGGATGTGATGACGATCGCCCCCCGCATCTTAAATGTACGTACGTATTTGAATTCTACACCGTAAATTGGATTGAGTCAAGTTTTACTAATCTGTACAATAACTACTATGAAAAGCTTTTCAGATCAAGCTTTACTGATTTATGAAATGCTAAACCCTTATAGGGAGAGCGGGGTCAGAGGTGTGGGGTCTAGAGTCTGGCAAGAGCAAAAGAGAGTGAAGAGCCGTCCTTCGTTTCGTCCAGGAGCATGGACCCATCCCTGGAAAGAGCGAGAAGGGGAGAGACTGAAGAGATGCGATGATAGTTTTTAATCTCTCTTTAATCGATGTTCTTCTATACTTATTTCATAAATTCTCTCAGGAGGTCAATAGTATGAAGCGAATAATCACACTTACCCTTCTTTTATTGGTGGTTTTTGGTTTGGTGTTTGCGAACAACGGAAACGGTCCAGGCGACGGCATCTCCGATGGACCGGACGATGGTGCGGGTTACGGTTCTCCGGGAAACGGTCAGGGAGACGGTCCGGGCGGCGGGAAACTCGATTCCGGTGAGCGGACGGTGGCATTGCCTGCCGTCCGCCCGATTTTTGAAAAGAGCGAACCGTTGTTTTTCACGCTACTCAAAGAGTTCATAATTATGATGCGGAATGCGTTCAAGAGTTTCAACTTCTCGGGAGTTGCAATGCTTCAAATCGGAGGCCGCTAAACATCATCGTGAGGTCTATCGGCAAATACCTACAATAAGCGTGACTGAAAGCACATTACGGCCCACCTCTTGTTGTAGGTTTTTTCATCGTACACAGACAACTCGTTTAGCCCTGGTCTTTATTAGCAGACAGCCAATCACAAACTGCGGTTAATTATAGAAATCAAGCCTGTCATAGTGAAGCGATGCCAGCGACTTGACAGATATCATGAAGTGTATATAATTGAATTAAATGACCGGTCAGCAGGGGGACTTCGCTTGAAAAACGACGATGGCCAGGAAACGAGAGAAAGAATTATTAACGCCTCAATACAGCTTTTCTCACAGAAAGGATACGATGCTACCACGACCGGAGAGATCGCCTCGATGGCCGGAGTGACCAAAGGCCTCATTTACTACTATTTCGAGAGCAAAGAAGAAATCCTCAACCACCTGGTCGATTCGCTCATGAAGGATGCGACTACTATCGCCATGGATTTCGTTCACACTGGCATAGTTCAGATGATCAGAGATGGGAAACTAGACATCGAAACCGACAGGCTTCGTTTCATCGACGGGGGAGCGATTCGAGATTTCTCCAGAAAGGTTATAGATTACTACGAGCGCGCGCTGGACTTTGTGCTGGAAAAAAGGGCCGTCATACGCATACTCATGCTTGAATCTCTCAAAGACAGCAAACATCACAACGACCTGTTCAGGCTTATGAAACTGACGGGCGACGGTGAAGACAACCCCGTATTCAAAACTATATACGAGGCCGACAGGGATTTCACATATTCGGGAGATATGTCGGTCTTCAAGTTTTTCTTCTCCATAGTACCGCTGATCAATTTCGCCGCTCATTACGAGGAGTACAAAGTCATTAGCTCGATGAGCGACAGGGAATTGAAAGACTCTTTTCTACGCTCTTTCAAGATAATCTTCGCCTCGCTCGTATCGGGAAGCGAGATACTCTTGCGCAACGACAAAACCTAGAGGTATTTAGATCATAGCCTGTGCCGCCGACACATGTAAGTTTTTTTTACTTATTGACTGAACGTTCAGTCAATAACGATCTATACAGAGTTATTTCATTACGGAAGGAAGGAGAAGAGAATATGATACCGCACCACGATAGTCTGACAGAGATATTGAAGCAGCTTGGAGTCAATCCGGAAGTGGGACTCTCCGCCGAAGAAGCGGCACTTCGTCTTGAAAGTCACGGTGAAAACAGATTGAGGGAAGAAAAAAAGAAGGGAAATTTCCGGCGTTTTCTCGAGCAATTCAAAGACATCATGATAATCATACTGATGGCGGCGGCCGTCCTATCTTTCGCCGTTTCATTCTACGAAGGAGAAGGCTTCATAGAACCTGTGCTGATCATTCTCATCGTTGTGTTGAACGCGATAATCGGGGTGGTTCAGGAAAGCAAAGCCGAAAAGGCTCTGGAGGCCCTAAAAAGACTCTCTGTACCGCACGCCAGAGTTCTGAGGGATGGTGAAGAAAGCATGATCGAGTCCACCGGCCTAGTCCCGGGAGACATAGTCCTCGTAGAGGCCGGCAATTTCGTACCGGCCGATGGACGGCTCATATCCTGCGCGAGCTTGAAAGTAGAGGAATCGGCACTCACCGGCGAATCTATCCCGTCGGAAAAAAGCGCAGAGACGACTGTACCCGGCGATGCTCCACTTGGAGACCGTCATAACATGATCTTCTCCGGTTGTAGCATCTCTTACGGTCGTGCGAAGGCCGTGGTGACGGCCACAGGCATGGATACGGAGATGGGAAAGATCGCCGGTCTTCTGGCCGGTGAAGAAGAGAGTTCTACTCCCCTTCAGCGAAAGCTGGCAACACTAGGCAAGTACCTGGGAATAGCCGCGCTTCTGGTCTGCGCGGTGATATTCGTCATAGGGCTGATCGACGGAATTCCTTTGATGGAGATCTTCATGATCTCCGTATCGCTCGCAGTTTCAGCTATTCCCGAGGGACTCCCGGCCATCGTCACGATCGTGCTTGCCATAGGTGTTCAAAGAATGGTGAAGCGCAACGCCATCATCCGCAGGTTGCCGGCCGTCGAGACTCTTGGAAGCGCATCGGTGATCTGCTCCGACAAGACCGGTACGCTCACACAGAATCGAATGACTCTCGTCAAAGCCTTTGATGGAT
>NZ_DAOSEH010000006.1:0-67355 GCF_035363035.1 Mesotoga sp.
ACGAGGGGGATTCGGTTAGCTTCATCGATACCGAAGAGGGAACCTTCTCGCTGAAACAGTCAGAAAGCGGTGATTACGTCGTCACTGACGGAGTTCTACAATACCCTATCACTCGGGAGCAACTACGTGAACTGAGGACTGAAGATCTGAACGGAATAGGGCAACTGGCATTTTATATGGTGATGATACTTATATCCCTCTTTTTCATAAACTACGGACAGGTCTTCGCCACATCTTACATGGGGCAGAAGATCACCCACGGCATAAGAGTCGATCTCTTCAGTCACATTCTCAGAGTACCGATGAGGTTTTTCGATACCAACCCGAGCGGCAGACTGGCCACCAGAATAGCCAACGACACCGAAAACATGGCCGAGTTCTTCACGAGTGTCATTACTTCTATAGTGAAAGATGTGCTGCTTCTGGGTGGAATCATAATAATCATGCTGAACCTCTCTTTCAGACTGGGGTTGATTACGCTGCTAATACTGCCGGTGATAGCAGCAGCCATCTTCCTTTTCAGATATTTCGACAGGCTCGCATATAGAAAAGTCAGGACGAGACTGGCCATAATAAACGCCTTCCTGGCCGAGCACATTTCCGGTATGTCGATCACTCAGCTCTTCAATCAGGAGAGACGCAAGAGGGACGAGTTTGACGGAGTAAATAAAAACCATTTCAAAAGTCTATTGGAACAGCTCTGGGTATTCGCCATTTTCAGACCGTTGCTGGATCTGCTTTACTACATCACGATAGCCGTAGTCGTTTGGTTCGGAGTTAAGGGAATAGTTGGCAACGTACTTGAATTTGGCGTACTGGTAGCCTTTGTCTCTTACATAGATATGTTCTTCAGACCTTTGAACGATATTGCCGAAAAATACGATATCGTTCAGAACGCTCTGGCATCGGCCGAGAAAATCTTCAAACTGATGGACGAAAAAGAGGAAATCTATCACCCGGAAAAGGCCGTTCCCTCTAGTTTCGAGGGTTCTGTGGAATTCGAAAACGTTACTTTCGCTTACGATGGTGAGCATAACGTCTTGAAAGACATTTCGTTCTCCGTGAAACCGAAGGAGAAAATCGCCTTCGTTGGAGAGACGGGAGCCGGAAAGACTTCAATAATAAGCATATTGACAGGTTTGTACAGGATACAATACGGAACGATACGAATCGATGGGAAAGATATATACGACTACAACCTTCAAGGTTTGAGAAAAAAAGTCGGTGTGGTGTTGCAGGATGTCTTTCTGTTTTCCGGAAGCATTTTGGATAATATAAGGCTCTTCGACAGTTCTATATCCAGGGAAAAGGTCATATCGGCGGCCAAGTACGTCTATGCCCACAGCTTCATAGAAAAGCTCTCCAACGGGTACGACACAATGATACTCGAGAGGGGAGGAACTCTTTCGGCAGGCGAAAGACAGCTTATAGCGCTGGCAAGAGCCGTGGTCTTCGATACGGACATCCTGGTTCTCGATGAGGCCACGGCTAATGTCGATACCGAGACCGAAGCGCTTATCCAGAAGGCAATGGAGAGGATATCATCGGAAAAGACTATGATAACGATCGCCCACAGACTTTCAACGATCAGAAACGCCGATAGGATAATGGTTATTCACAAAGGCTCACTTGTTGAATCGGGTAACCATGAAGAGCTTCTTGCAAAGGGAGGTATCTACACCGACCTGTACAGGCTCCAGTACGAACTCGGCGACACTGCCTGATCACTCGTGTGGTTCCAGGCCACTCCTATCCTCGGGATCGGCTCCGGTCGAAGGCTCAACAACTATATCGTCACCCGGTTCTTTCAGAGACTCGGGAAGGTCTAGCGGGAGATGTTCCTTTTCGCTTTTCTTCCTTCCTGCACCCATCAGGAGCATCGGATACTCGTAAGGCCTGGTGGCCATTCTTCTTCCCACGGTTGACATGACATTGAAAAACAGCTGCGAGACACTTTTGATCTTGGGAGTTTGAACCTTTCTCAGCATGAAGAAAGCGTTCAGCCTCAACATACTTCCCAATAGAAAGATAGCCTGAATACCGTGAAACTCCATACCCAGCAGATAAATTACCTTCCCCTTCAGGAAAGAGGCTATTACACCGCCCAGCAATGAGCCTCCGAGCGCTCCCAGCCCGTTGAGAAAGGCCTGGACCGCAAAATACGGTTCAACCGACAAACCTTTCATCATTCCCATCATCATGGTGAAGATACAGAGGTTTATGGCACTCCAGACCATTCCAGTGACGATTGCGTCAACCGGTAGCAGAATAGAATAGGATTGGGGTGTCACGAAAGTCCACATCAACGCCAGACAGGTGGCTCCGAGAATGCCGAATTCGGCTACAGATTGGTGGCCTATCTGGTCGGAGATCTTCCCCCACAGGATGTACATGACCATGGAAGTGAGAGAAGCGACTATACTAAGTACACTGAGATAGGAGTAACTAACCTTGAGGTTGACCAGCTGATGATAAGAATAGAAGGGGCCTGAAACGGTGATGGCGAAGTTCCAGAGCATAGAGAATTTCAAATACTGTCTGAATTTCAGATTCGAGAAGACTTCTTTGAACATGCGTCCGCTACCGTAAGTTCTCACAGGCGGGTTATAGTGATTCATCAACAGGATGATGGTTAACATGGCGAAACAGGTGGCAATAACCGTCACTATTATGAATCCCATATCGCCCTCGAAAGTGTCCAGTATGAGTGAATAGAGAGGGGTGATAAGCATCGAAGAAAGTGAGAGAATCAGGTTTCTTCTTCCGTAGTATTTTCCCGTGCTGGACGGTTCGATCACATCTCTCATTATGGATGCCCAGAAAGTGCCAACAAGAGAATTGCCTAAAGATACCATGGCTAGGATCACGAGAAGCAACGATTGAACTTTTATACCCAGCGCTAGAGTAAGCGGTATGAAGGCCAGAGGCACCCTTCCTATAATGGCCGCGAAGACCATCGATTTTTTTCTGCTTTTGAAGAGTCTAAAAAAGATCGGCGAAATTAGCTGGGTCAACTGCGCCAGGGTCGGCAATACTCCGATTATGGCTATCAGAAACTCCGATACTCCATACTCCAGCGCCAGACCTGTAACAATGAAACCCTGTGTGACCAGGAAGGCCATGTTGTAAAAAGAACCTTCGAGGATCGCAAGTTTCCTGGTTTTTTTGTATTCAGGTCTTGTGAAGTCAACGTATTCTTGCATCTTTACTCCCAACCGCGGATAATAAATGAATCTCTCACTGAGAGTTTATCATTCTCCAACGGTATAATGTCACGATACTTTGAATGGTGTTTTACTTTAACAAACCAAGGACTAACCTCGAATACAGCTCACACTTAAAAGAGCAAAAAATCACAAAACCATTATCCACGGCCTGTGAACCCTGAAACTTTCTAACCTAACCTTTATCTTCGGAAAGTCTTCGCTGAGGGTAACGAATTCGGCCGTCCCACCGTCGCTTACGAGTATCGTATCTTCACTGAATATTCCGCCCACTCTCGGGCTCAATACATATGCAGCCGGGCTTCTTACCGGAAGACTGGAGTTCTGGGACATCTCAAACTTCTCTCCCGAATATCCCAGAGAGGTCCCCGGTGGACAGCCGTTGAAATCTGGAGTTATCTTCAACTCCGAGTAAGCTCTCTGAATTTCCTCGTAAATCTCTCCCATACTCCTGGCCTTCATCATAGCCACTGCGGCTTTTGCAAAGACACCCGAGGCACGCTCGTGGTTCTGTTCAATTTCTGAAGGGATCTCTCCAAAATGGAAGTAACGCGTGAAAGCTATTCTCAAACCTTGCTTTCTTACAACGGCTCTCATAACTATGTACTTCTGTACCTTCTTTCCAGTTGAAACCGGATAGACATATCTGGCTACTCGCTCGTCTGAACCCACGCATAGGACCGGAACCTCTAAACCAGACTCTATAAGGAGTGCCCTCAGCACTTTCTCTATTTCCAGTTCTGTCATGCCGGGCTGCAGTTCCGGAGCGAACTCGCAGAGAATGCTCTCGCTCAATTTCCCCATGATACGCAATCTCATTATCTCTCTGTCGTTCAATTCCTGCATATTAAGATAGAACTCTTCGTCAAGAAGTGAAAACCTTTCGTCATACATTCTCCGGTTATCGGTGGAGACTTTTTCGAATGATCTGCAGAATCTTTTCACGGCGTGATCGAACTCCTCACCTCTGCCACAGGAAATCGCATCCACCTCCGGCGGGAGGACCTCGTCCTTCAGCCTTTCGTAATCATATTCCGGACAAATCGCTATTGTTTTGTTGCCTGTAATCAAGATTGAGAAAGATCCCCGCTCGCGTGTCTGATCGATCCTGGAATCAACTTCTCCTTCGAAGTACCAGCAGATACTGTCGGGAGAGTCGAGCAAAACCGCGTCGATACATCTTTTATCCATGTATTTCTTGACGATCTCAAAGCGCACCAACACTACCCCTCCATATGAAAGCTCGTCCCCATTCTATCAGAAAGTCATTCTTGGTGATATTCTAGCCAGTCTGTGTTTTTTCGCGAACCCACCTAATTGCTCGATCGATTCAGGTTAATCTCGAAGCGGTGACTACTTCTTACCACTCCAAGGCTTTATAATACTTATGAAGATATTATCCGGAAAGATCTGTAAGTAGTCGATCGGACCGCGGTGTGGATCTTTGAAAAGGTATAGGTAGACCGATTCTATTGTGACTATAAATATTTCGACACTTCATCAAGAGGAGGGGTAACATGCGGAAAAACAAATTCGTTCTGATCTTAACTCTGGTCGCGTTCTGTGTAATATCTTTGGCAAGCCTGAAGGACGTATCTACCAGTCCATTTTCGACCGCTATCGAGAAGCTCTATGCTTCCGGGATCGTAGAGGTCGAAGATGGTCTTTTCAATCCTTCAGACACTCTTTCCAGAGCAGAGGCAGCCGAATGGATAGTGAAAACATTCAAACTTTCAACCATTCACCCGATGATTATCGAAGAAGAGGTGCAGAAAAAATTCGTTTACACCGACCCGCTTGGTGTAATCGACGAGGGCTTCGTGGTACCCTCCGCCAAAGACACTGTGGGAATAGACGGGGAGGAATACATCGAAGGGTTGATAAAGGTTCGAGCCGTAGAGGTAGTTGACGGTATGTACCGTCCCTACGAAGCGATCACCGGTGTCGAATTCGGTCAGGCGATAGCGAAAGTGGTCTTCGGTGTTGACGAAGAGATCGACTACGGGGCCAAACTCGCCGGGCTGGTCTATGCTCCCGCCGAGTTACTATCCCTGAAAAGGCCGCTGAGAAGGGAAGAGGCTGCACAAATACTCTCTAACTTCGTTGATAGCCCCGACTTCCAGGTTATCACCATACTCGCCACCGCCGACATTCACGGGCATATAGAGCCTTACACACCCAGTGGTGCGAAATACCCGATAGGTGCGATGGAGAAAATGGCTTACTATGTCAACACAGAACGTGCGATGCAGCCTAACCTTCTGCTTCTGGATGTAGGAGATGCGCCGTATAACACTAACGTTGCCAACCTCTTCGAGGGTGAACCGGTAATTAAGATAATGAACATGATGGGGTACGACGCAATGGCGATCGGAAATCACGACTTCGACTTCCCTTTCAACGTGATGGAGAGAAACAGCAAACTCGCTAGTTTTCCCTTCCTGAGTGCCAATACTCTCTTTATGGAAAAGTCTGTGGAATTTCTAAAGGAGTATGTTATCAAGGAGATTGGAGGTCTCAAAGTCGCCATAGTCGGGCTTACAGACGATAGCAGCGCCTGGTACACCCACCCAAGAAACGTCGCCGGAATAACCTTCGAGGAACAATATACGGCCGCCCAGAGAGTACTGGATGAAGTAGCTCCACAGGCCGATCTGGTGATCGCCCTGGCACATCTCCACACGGGGAACAGGATCCTTCCTGCAAAGGTTTCGGGTTACGATCTAATATTCGAAGGCGGTAGAGACGTCGTAGCCTTCCCCGAAAAGATTAACGGTAGCTGGGTCATTTCTTCTGGAAAACACGGAGAGCTTATTTCAAAGACAAATCTGAATATCTTCAACGGCGAAGTCATAGGTATCAACTTCGCACACGTCTTCATGAGCCAGAACCTTCCTCAGGACGAAGCCGTCGTTGAGGTCGTGAACGGCTATGTGGCACAGCTCGATGAAAAAATGGACACCGTCATTGGCAGAACGGAAGTTGACCTGGATGGAGAGAGAGGCACGGTGAGGCTCAAGGAATCTAATCTGGCCAACGCCATAGCCGATAGCTTAAGGGAGATGACCGGCACCGACTTCGCTATACAGAACGGTGGCGGGGTAAGGGCAAGTATACCTAAGGGCGATATAACGATTAAGGACGTTTATACCGTACTCCCGTTCGATAACCTGGTGGTTGCAGTCGAAATCACAGGTAAACAGATATGGGACGTTCTCGAACACGGTATTTCTACCTATCCGGCTGCCGCCGGCCAGTTCCTGCAGGTCTCGAACCTCGAATATACCTTCGATGGGTCGAAACCTCCATACAGCAGGCTGATCTCTGTAACTTCGAACGGGGTCCCTCTTGATATGGAGAAAACCTACACGCTAACGGCCAATGACTTTCTCACCGGGGGTGGAGACAAGTTCGTCATGTTCCTTGAAACGAAGAAAATAATAGTGACGAAGTCATTCCTCAGAGACGCCTTTGCCGAGTACGTAATAAGGCATGGAACCATAGCTCCGCAGTTCGAAGGGAGAATAACCATAATCAACCCTGCCAATTGAAGAGCGGGCTTTTCAACGAAGCGGAGAGGTTTACCTCTCCGCTTTTTCGATAACTGAGAACACAATCACATAAAAGTGTCATAATATATAAGTAATAAAATCTATTAGTAGCCATTCTTGTTGCCGGAACCGAAATCTCAGTGACGGATGTGATTTTTATGAGAGGAAACGGCTCTAATGGATTCATAAGTATCCTCAAGCCTGGAGGTGGACCTCTTATGTTCTTCGGTAAGAAAGAAATGGCCATAATACAGCTGTTTGAAGAGCATCTGGAATATATCGGAAGAACTCTCGAAAACCTCGAAAAAGTCTTTTTAGCCATCCTGCAAAACGACGAAACATCGATAGAAATCTACGCCGAAGAAGTTCACAAGATGGAATCGGCTGCGGACAGTAAGAGACGCGAAATGGAAAATGCGATGTACCAAGGTGCTTTTCTACCGAACTTCAGGGGAGATTTTCTGGGGCTGGCGGAGTCTTTCGATAAAGTTGCCAACGAAGCCGAGAACGTTGTCGATCAGATCGTTCTGCAGAATCTCATAATCTCGGACGATCTCAAAGGAGACCTGTTGAAACAGGTACAGCTTTCGGTGGAAACTTACAGAGTCTGCCGCGAAGCCGCTGTCAACCTTTTCCAGGAATTGGATGTCGCCGAGGAGAAGATCAAAGAAACCGAAAAACTGGAGAACATCGAAGACAGTCACGAGAGAGCACTCGTGAAAAAGATCTTCGAAAAAGACATCTCTCTGGCTGAAAAGCGACAGCTCAGAGAACTTGTCATCTCTATAGGCAACATCGCAAACCTCTCCGAGGATTGTTCTGACAGGATGGAGATAATTGTTCTGAAGCGAAGAGTGTAGCCTTTTTACCTCTAAAGACTTTCAGGACATGCAACGTGTGACAGATATTAACTTCGCTACTTTTGGAGCCTGTATTCGGCCTACGGTAGTATTCTTGAGAATCTGAAACAAACACCATCGAACTTCAGCTAAAATTGTGAATCCAAATAGATGAATTGAATCAAATACCACTTCCCACAGGTATTCATCACGAAATTGATTTCACGGAAATCCCCTCAACCGGGAAACCCGCTTCAGTTTTATTTCCAGAAAATCCGTATGTAAGGCTTGCAGAATCGTTTGAATGAATTCTCGCTCGGAAAAATACTTGGCATGAAATTGCACAGTTTGTCTTAAAGCCGGGAGGGGACCTGATTTGAAAAGCGTGCAGATCCGTTCAAGAGAAAAAGGCTTCTCGATGATTGAGCTACTTATAGTACTCTCAATAATAGCGGCACTTATCGCCCTTATCACACCGATAGCCATGAATGCCTCTCAGAAAGCAAGGGCAACCGAAATCGCAAAAAACATGAAAACTCTGGCCGATTCGATCGAGAGGATAGCTCTCACTGATGGTGTTGATAGCAGCGACAAGATAAAGGGTGTCAATTCTCTTTCCGATGTTGCCAGAGACGTCAATGGATCGACCTATCACATAATTTATTATGTAACCGACCAGGTAAAGACATACGATGCTTACATTGTGCATAAAGGTGATAAGTTACTGGAAAAGGTCAGGGAAGTGTTGAGTGATGCTTCATCTACGACGTGGTCCGATCTGGAGAGTCGGTGGAATTCCTACACGCCCGTCTATCTTGAAGATAGCCCGCTGGAGGAAAGCGACAATATTATTTATTACAAGATCAGTTTCTATATCTACCAGTAATCATAGCTCGATTATGACAAGCTCGGGAAGACTGGCGAACCTCCCCGGGAACCAGCCTCCGAGACCCCTTGTGACGTATATTTGTGTCTCACCCAGTTCGTATATACCTCTGAAATACCTGCCGCTGAACCCTCTTGTGCTCTTCAAAACCTGTTCGGTTAACCATGGCAGATAGAATTGACCTCCATGTGTGTGGCCTGCCAGAACAAGGTCGTACTTCTTCAATATATCAACCGAACCTTCCAGCATGTTGGGTGCGTGAACCATGAGTATCTTGAGATCGAATTCCTCTTCGGGCAAAAAACGTGTCCACGAGAAATAATGGTGAGAGGGGGCACCGGTTATTCCGATCTTCTTTCCGCGAACTTCGACTGTGGTTGAACGTGTGTGAAGAACCTGCACACCGGCCTGTTTGAAAATACGGTCAACGACCGCTGTCTCTGATTCCTCCCAGTTGCCATAGACAGCGTAAATAGGAGCGATAGAAGCAAGCTCCGTGAAAAGTTCGGCGAAATATTTCATGTCTGTGTAAGGCGAGAGCACATCTCCCCCAAAAAGTATTAGATCGACTTTTTCCTGCTTGAGCTCGTTAAGGAAAAGCGAGTGGAGGGGCTTCTTTATCCAAATATGAATATCGGCAAAGAAGGCTATTTTCAACGAGGGCGTATCGCTGAATTTCAACCTTTCGACCATCAGAGTATTCGGCTCCAGAACAAAAACATAAATCAAGAGCACAAATAATAATAAACAGAGCTTCCAGTGCTTCAAATAAACAATCCCCATTTCACAGAAATATTCTACTCAATTGTATATCAAAAAACCTCCAGGGAGACACAATCCTCCAAAAACCTCTTTACACTAAAATTGAGTCTTTCAATCTGCTGATGCGACCAAACAACTAAAAGTCGCTCTCAAAGCTGACCGTATTATTTTAGAAGCCAATAGTGTTAAAATATCCATTGGTATGAAAGGAGGTCGCAAATGCGCAGAAAATTTCTGTTTTTTGTCGTGCTACTCATTATCTCGCCAACTATTGCCGGGAATGTTAATCTGAGAGACGTCACGGCGAATGAGTGGAGAGAGGACATAGCTTTTCTAGAAAGGACTCTGGTGAAGCAACATCCCGATGCTTTCAACAAAGTCTATCAGGAGGAGTTCAACCGGGCTTTGCAGAAACTCCAGACCGGCCTTGAATCTCTACAGTGGTACGAAATATATACCTCTCTCACAGCGCTGGTTGCTATGATAGGGGACGGTCATACTGTAATACATCCAGACACCAAGCTGAGAGCTTTTCCAGTATATCCTTACGCCTTCAATAATGGGATATACATAATCGCTACCGATGAAAACAACCGCGAACTCCTTAACTCAAGGCTCGTTGGTGTAGATGAACTCGATGTGAAAGAACTTCTAGACGTGCTCAGGCCTGTTGTTTCTCACGATAACGAATGGGGCTTTATCTCAGCATTACCGAATTATTTTACCAGAGTCGAGATAATGAAGGCCCTAAATTTGACGGGAGAGGAAGATAGCCTGAAGCTGAAACTGGATAAGGACGGAGAGATTTTCGAAAGAATCGTCCTGCCAGCCGAAGGAGATTTCCAGTGGGTTCAGGAGCGTGCGCAGGAAACTTTTAGAAGCCAGACAAACGACAACTACTGGTACGAACTCTATCCCGATTCGAAACTTCTCCACTTTCACTACGACCGCTGCAAGAGCCAGGAAGGAAAACCTTTTATATTCTTCACCTGCGAGATGTTTTCGTACATGAGAAGGCAGAGTGCCGAAAAGCTTTTACTTGACCTCCGCTACAACGGGGGCGGTAATTCGCTGATTCTGGAGTTTTTCATGTTGAGGGTGCTGCTGGACTGCAAATACAACAGAGAAGGCAGGCTCTTCGTTGCAATCGGCAGAGAGACATTTTCCTCGGCGATCCTGAATGCAATATCGATGAAAAAGCGTACCAGGGCGATTTTTTTAGGTGAGCCTACCGGTGGCAGTCCCCGTCACTACGGAGCGCCCAGAAGTTTTACTCTCCCCAACAGTGGAATCATCGTTCACTGTTCGACGACTTTCTGGAGGACTACTTCCGATACTTCCGAGGCGATGCTGCCTGACGTCCTGATAGAGAGGAGTTTCGAAGATTATTATTACATGCGTGATCCGGTCGTTGAATATATAGAGTCACTTCCCATACCGGAATAACCGGGAGTAATATAGATGGCTATCAACACCGTTGTTCTTGTATTTGGTACGGCCGTTTCATTGTTTCTGCTTTTTTTCGCTTTCAAGGCTTTGAAAAAGAAGCGGCTGGTGGACGATACCCCCACCTCGAAGGCTCACGGAGTTTTTATTGGATTAGTTGAAGTTTCGGGAAAGGTCGAATGCCCCTCACCTCTTCGTAGTTATTTGACCGAAAGCGAATGTGTATATTACAGATGGAACGTATCCGAGCACTGGAGTAAAACAGTAACTGAAACCTACACCGATTCGCAGGGCAAGACAAAGACTAGAACAAGAACCGAAAGTGGCTGGAAGACAATCGCTTCCGATGAGCAGATGTCTCACTTCATGCTCAGAGACGAGAGCGGTGCAATACAGGTGAGACCGGAAGACTCAAAAGTAGATGGCGAGTGTATCCTCAACTACTACTGTGGCCCTTCTGATCCCATGTATTACGGAAAGGGTCCGGCCGGCTCGATAATGAACTCCGACTACAGGAGGTGTTTCACAGAGACGATAATACCCAACGGCTCTACGCTTTACGTTATGGGTCAGGCACGCGAGAGAGAGGATAAGGTTGCCGCTGAGATAGCCTACGATCGAGAAGCTCCCGTCTTTCTGATTTCAATGCGTGATGAAAAGAAGGTGAGTCGTTCCTACGGCTTCAATTACTGGCTCTTGGCGCTTGGTGGATTGGCTGTAGCTTTCTTTACGGTCTTCATATCTAATCGGACAGGATACGGCTGGATACCTTTTTCCTACATGAATCAAATCATAGCCGCTGGACTATACCTGGTCGCCTGGACGATTGGATGGTTCTGGACAGTTTTCAACGCTCTCAAATCTCTCAGAGAGAGAACCAGACAGGGTAAGTCCCAGATTGAAGTTCAGTTGAAGCGGAGGAAGGACTTGGTCCCCTCACTTGTCTCGACCGTCTTGGGGTTGATGCGGCATGAACAGGGAGTACAGGAGGCACTGGCTTCTTTGAGGAGTGAAGCATATAACGGTTTTGAGGGTGTTGGCGGCAGGTTGCTGGCCCTGATTGAGAAGTACCCTTCCCTCAAATCCAGCGAGGTAGTTTTGAAGCTCCAGAAGGAATTAGCAGACACTGAGACTAGGATAGAGCTTTCAAGAGCGTACTACAACGATATAGTTACTTTCTACAACACCAGGCTCGAAAGGATTCCAGATGTATTAGTGGCAAAGATCGCCAGGCTTACTCCGCAGGGACTTTTCAAAAACTAATTAAAAAGACCGGAAGGGCTCTCCCTTCCGGTCATTCCAGCATTCTGAATCGGTTTATCAGTAGATCCAGTTCTTGTTCGCGTTCTCCGGAGCGTGCTCGATCATGTAATTAGATAGCTGTTCCAGCCATTCTTCGTTTGCCAGCGCAACGTTCGGTTTGGTCGGGCTCCAGCCTTTCCAGCCGTGGCCCTGATTGGGACCGAAATCGAATGTCATATCTGACACGGGATTCTCCATCTTTTCCATTGCATTCTTGAGAAGATATACCGCTTCGTTCAGATAGTAGTTGTCCATATCGCCGACCGCCACGTGAACGTCTCCGGCAATCTTTGGTCCCAGTTCTTCCCAGTTCTCTTGAAGTATGTAGTTCAGATCGAAGTTTTCCTTCCAGTATTCGGCAACATCTTTGTTGATCTCGCCGGTTACCTGATCCCAGATCGGTTGAGGGAAGCCATCGACTCCCACCGGACCGTAGGTCGATTCCCACACAGACCATTGACCGCCGGACCTGTTGCTCGGACCGGCAGCCATTTCGAAGTAGTTTTCCTGCTTGACGGTGAATCGGATATTACCGTGTGTGTCTCTGGCACTGGGTCTCTCGGTTTTTAACCATCCAAAGTCACTGTAATAAGCGTTATCGTCGTTGTAGATGTTTATCAGCTGGTAGTAGTTGAAGTCAACGCCATCGGGATACCAGACATAGGTTCTACCGAAGATATCGGGGTAGAAGACTTTCATTGCAAGAGTTTCCCAGCCTCCGGTAGATCCGCCGGCCAGTATTCTGGCCCACTTTTCCGGTATCATTCGGAACTGGCTTTCGAGGTATGGAATCAGTTCTTCAGTTATAGCCGTCCCATAAGGCCCGGAGTTCACAGAGTCCACAGAATAAGAGGTATCGTAATAAGGCGTTGCATCCCTGAAGGAAACGGCTATGAAGTTGGCTATCCCTTCGGAAGTCCAGAACTTGTAAACATTGTTGTTGACCCTGAATCCGACTGGAGCGCTCGACCCGGGGAAGTGTCCCTGGTAATAGATAACCGGATAGTACACATCGGGGTTGTCGTAGTAACCTTTTGGAAGCAGTACATTGGCGCCGATGTACATATCCTTTCCCCAGAACTCCGAAACCGCTTCGCTCTTGATCTTTACGTATTTGACCCATTCCGTATCTTTGTAATTACCCTGCTGAAGTACCATTCCCGGTTCCAGTTCATAATCGGGTTTAATTACCTTAGAGAGTGTAAGTTTTATCGTTCCCCAGTTCGTAGGATCGATATAGGTCTTTTTCGCGACACTGTAAGCGTTTCCAATGGATTCCCAGAACCACTGTCCATCACCTGTATCGTCGTGCATCAGCACCGTATGACCATCGGCCCTGTTGAAGGTTGTATATACGTTCAAAAAGGCCTGAACGTAGTAATCGCCGGCCGGTAGTTCTTCGATCTTTATTGGATAGCCGATCACTTCAAGGTCGTCGGAAGATATACTAACCAGGTCGTCACTGGTGAATCCGAAGACATCCTTCCCCCAGAAGGGGACACCTCTGACATCCGTCTGGTACATCGGCTCGCTAGATGAGTCTTTGGTGACAATAACGAAAACTCTGCCGTTGATAGGTGTTTCGAGTCCAAGAGCGGCGATTTCACCAACTGTAGCTTCATCGATTGATATTTCAAAGCTGATGGATAGAGCCATCACGCTCAAGAAAGTAACCATAATTGCAATGATAAGGAGCTTTTTCCCTGCCATTTTCCACCTCCATGTAGCTGATATACAACTGGCTCATACCTTCGACCGAAGAATTCTCCGATCGGAAGAGCAGTTCGAAAATTACGGAATTTGAGAATGATGAATTAAAAAAACTAAAATGAATCAGAATGCTGGAAGTACTATAGATAGATTATCGGATAGTGTCAACGAAGACGAAGAGAGGATTCTCTGCGCGAAACGAAGAAGTGCACGCCTTTAGCAGCATCAGTAAGAGCTTCTGGTGAAAGAAAAATCTTTAAAACACCTGACAATTCCATCTGCCTTACCCCCTCTTCACCGGTTTATTCGATTCACCGGTTATTATTGGCATTATACATCGCATCCTTTGGTTTTTGAACGCCGTGCGGACTTATTTACATTTTTGTTCGTATTCCGTATAGTTACGGACGGTCGCCGACCATGATTTTTATTGTCTTCGTCCGTGAGAGAAGCTCTCAAAATCCTTGAATTCTATATAGTCGCGCACCCGCTGGAGTGAAGCCCATATGAACTCTTCGAAGAGAAGAGCATCTTCCTCGCCCCGGAGATTTTCGATTACCATTTCCTCTTTCTGGCTCAGGGTAGCTATATAGCTTTTGCCTCTGGCGCCGTGATTCACAAAGAGTTCAAGGTTGAAAATTCCCCTATCTCTAGATCTGTAGAACAAAGAAACCACCTCCATAGTTTTTTACTGGTGTTTGGCAGTATTCAGTCGATCACATAGCAAGCAGCACAGTGGCCATTATCGTAATCCCTGAGCGGGGGATGTTTTTCTCTGGCACAGCTATCTATTCTCAGGGGGCAGCGATCGTAAAACCTGCAATAATCTGGAGGATCTATCGGCTTGGATATTTGCCCCAGTATATCTGGCTCACCCTTTTGAACTTCCGGGTCCGGAACGGGTACGGCCTGCAGTAGTGCTTTAGTGTATGGGTGAAGCGGGTTTGCAAGTATCTTCTCGGTCGGTCCGATCTCAACGATCTTTCCAAGATACATCACCGCTATTCTCTGAACCATGTACCTGGCGACGGCCAGATCGTGCGTAATATAAAGATAGGTAGCTCCTATTCTTTCGGTGAGATTTCTGAAAAGCTCCATAATTCCCGCTCTTACCGAAACATCAAGCATGGATGTAGGCTCATCGGCCACTATGAAGGCCGGGTTTAGTATAACGGCACGCGCTATCGCTATTCTCTGGCGCTGGCCTCCCGAAAGCTCGTGAGGGTACCGTTGCGTGTATGCTGAGGCCGGAGAGAGTCCGACAGCTTCCAGTGTCTCTTTCACTTTCACTGTCCTGTCTTTCGCCGTGCCTAACTGGTTAACCACTAGAGGTTCCGATACGATCTCGTCGATCGTCATTCTTGGGTTGAGCGAATCGTATGGATCCTGGAAAATCATCTGTATCTTTCGTCGTATTTCTCCGATATCAGATCTATCTACATTGTTAGCATGTTTACCGTCGGTGAGCCGGTCGGTTACCTCCTTTCCCTCGAAGAATATTCTCCCCCCGGAAGGTTTCTCAAGACCAACTATTAGTCTGCCTGTGGTTGTCTTACCGCAGCCGGACTCTCCCACTAGAGCCAGGGAGTCGTTGTCGGAGATTTCGAAGGTGACATCGTCTACGGCGTGAACATTTCTCAAGGTAGATCTTGAGGTTCTGAAAAACCTTCCAGGCAGTGGAAAAAGCTTTGTGAGATTTTTTATAGAGAGAACTTCAAGCATGGATTTCCACCTCCAGCGGAAAATGGCAGGCTGCCAGATGTTCTTCACCAATCTCAGCACATTCGGGTTCACTTTCAAAGCATATTTTTTCGGCCGCCCCGCATCTGGAAGCGAAACGGCAACCTACCGGAGGATTGACCAGATCAGGTGGCTCTCCCTCTATAGCTACAAGTTTTTTCTTTTGTCCGGTTATCGACGGAAAGGCTGCCATCAAAGCTGAAGTATAATGGTGAGCCGGTCTCTTGAGTATTGCTGCGGTTCCTGCCAGTTCCACTATCTTACCGGCGTACATGATCGCTATCCTGTCACAGACCTGGGCAATTGCCGCTATATCATGAGAGATGTAGATAATCGATGTTTTCGACTCTTCCTGAATATTCCTCAGCCTCTTCAATATCCTGCCCTGAACTATCACGTCTAGGGCCGTCGTCGGTTCATCTGCGATAACGACCGAAGGATTGCAGATCAGTGCCATAGCTATTATAGCCCGTTGTTTCATTCCTCCGCTGTATTCGTGTGGATAGCGATTCACTCTAGCAGGGTCAAGGCCCACAAGGCGGAAGAGGTACGAAATCCTGTCGGATATTTCTTCTTTCGAAATGCCTGGAAAATGTGTCCTCATGGCCTCGGCTATCTGATCTCCAACCCTGTAAACGGGATTCAGGGAGTTCATGGCGGCCTGAAAAATCATTGAGATCTCTTTCCACCTGTAACGACGCATTTCCTCTTCTCCCAACCTCACCAGATCTATTTTATCGCCGTCCTTCGAAAAGAAAATGCTTCCACTGACGAAGCTGGCATTTTCCGTGAGCAACCTGAGAATCGCCATCGCAAGCGAGGTCTTTCCGCATCCCGATTCGCCTACAACACCGAGCGCTTCTCCTTTTGCAAGACTGAAAGTCACTCCATCCACGGCCTTCACCGAGCCGCCTTTAATTGTGTAATGCATTTTGAGGTCTCTCACTTCCAGTACCGGATGGTTCAAGTCGGACCCCCCTCAAAGAGTTCATAGCCAACAGGCCAATTATAGCATTCAAGCATTGCAGCCCTTCGTTACTGAGAACGATGGAGAGTGGAGCGAAATTTAATTGCAATTTTGTTACTATCTGTCTTTTCAGGTATTATATATCAGGAGAGTTGAATGGAGGAGGTGTAATCATGCCCGAAGAAAGAGTTTCAACCAAAAGCAGTATTGCCCAGGTCTTCATGGGCGTTATAGTTATTGCCCTGGGACTGTCGATTATTTTCGTCCCTTCATTGCTGGAGAATTTCTGGTTATTGTTCATATGGGTTCCCGGACTGATAATGGAATACAACGCCATCAGAGGGGAGAAGGGGCTTTTCGTTCCAGGAGGAGTGTTGCTTACCGTCGCTCTTGCACTCACTCTGGGAGTGATCTTCGATGGTTTCTACGAAGGTGGAGGCTGGGCCCTTTTCATACTTGCTCCTGCCGTTGGTCTCTTGCAGCTGTACCTGGCCGGTGGAAGAAAACCTAAAGCACTTCTGACACCGATATTTGTACTAACCATTGTTGCAGTGATATCGCTGATACCCTCTACTCTGTCCAAATGGGCGGTTATAATTGTCGGTGCCCTTCTGATCGGGTTTGGAGTGTTGATTCTTCTCAAAAAGAAGTGATCAAAGGTCGAAACCCATCTGTAGAAAATCGAAGTACTTTTCTTTTATTTTCATGAATTTCTTGATACGGCCTTCGATCTCGAACCCAAGATTCGAATAAAGCTTTATAGCTCGTACGTTATCGACTCTAACTTGAAGGCCGATTCTTGTGATGCCGCTCTCTTTTACCGCTTTGATCATGTATTCGATAAGCCTTTTTCCTATACCCATTCCCCAGTATTCTTTAGAGACTGTAAGACCGAACTCACCTCTGTGCTTCAGCCTTTCTCTGCGTCCACCTTCGAAGGTCAGCAATCCCACTATATTCCCCCCGAGCCGGGCAGCGATTATCAGGCAGTTATCGCGTTCTCTGTAAGATCTGATGACTTCTCTCTCCTCTTCGACAGTAGTCATGAACTCATTTTCACCGAAACTCAGGTAGTCGCTCTCTCCGCTCACCCGGTTGACGTATTCAATGACTTTCTGCGCATCTTCTTCACAGATCCGGACGATCTCTAAACCCTCTATACTTCTGTAAACCTCCTCCACTGCACTCGCACCTAAAAAGGAAGCCTGCCATTCTTCTGGGTGTCGCTCGATTTCTCTTCATCTTCTTCTGTTTCGCCGGAGTTCGATTCCCCGATCGTTTCCCCGGATATGGAGGCGAGAAACTGAGAGTATTTTCTATCGAGTTCCTCTTTCTCTTTCTTCAACACCATTAGCCTCATTCTGGCAGCTGTCAGTAGCTGAATCGCTTTCTGATAGGTCTTGAGGGCCGTTTCAACATCGGGATTGGTATTACTCCTGAAGTATTCGTCGATCGATCTGATATATGCAAGAAGCTTTTTGAAATCCATGGAGTTTATCTGTTCTTCTTTGAGCTTCAGTATCCCCTCTATCGTCTTCTCTTCCATCTCATACCTCCGTAACTTCATCTATAATGGTTGTCGCGCACCCATCAGCGAAATAGCATTCAAGCCTATCGCCTCTGGTCACTTCCCTGGCGCTTCTAACAACGTGAGAATCTCTTTTCAAAACAACTCCGCCTAAAAGTAGAGATGCGGCATAGCCGCCGTGTTCCACCAACCCCGAAGATAGCTCCTCAAGATTATTTACTGCGTTCGATTCAACTCTTTCGAACGATCTCAGCACACCTTTCTCGAAAAGATCCAGAGAGGTGTCTGTGCGGAAGAGAAGACTGTCCATAGACACATCAACATTTACCTTATCGAGTGCACTCGCGGATTCTTTCAGATGTCTGTCCAGAATTGTGCTGGCTCTCTCGAAGAGGCTGTCTGTAAGAATTAAAACTCTCTCAAAGGTCCTCTCGATTGTGATGGCGTAACTGTCCCTGTCGAGGGAGTCTATGAAGGAGGCTGCTCTTTCGATTTCCGACAGTAGACGTCTCGATGTTCTTTCAGCAACTGTTTCGAACTGTTCGTCGGATCTCTCAATGAGTGTCTCCACTCTGGTGGCGAACTCTCTGAGCCTTTCAAACTCCGCTAACGTGGATGTTTTCTCGAAGAGCCATTCCATTTCTTTTTTCAACGTTGCGGCCGCTCGATTCAGGCTCTCGCTGTGAGTGTTTATCTGTTCGGTTATGGCTTTCGCCGCAGCGGTGGGAGTATCGAAACGCTTCCAGGAGACGAAATCCGGTATGGTGAAATCACGTTCGTGGCCGATAGCGCTCAAGATCGGGCAGTAATCTCTGCTAAAAGCCGATATAGCCATTCCTAAATCTAGATCGTCGAAATACATAAGATCGATCGCCGAACCTCCCCCGCGTGTAATAACTACCACATCGTAAGCGATAAGAGAGGTCTTGATCATGTTGAGAGCCTTCAAGATCCCCGGAACGGTTTCGCTGCCCTGCATGAAAGATTCATATAGATGAACCACGGGTCTGTACGGCTCTTTAAGATTCAAATTGGAGTAGAAATCCCCCAGCCCTGCGGCTGTGGCCGACGAGATGACGGCTATTTTGCGTATAGGCTGGAGCTCGCTCAATTCGTGTTCCTCTGTTCTGAGTGCGTTATTCGATTTCAACGCAGCGTAGATCTCGCGACGCCGGACCGTAATATCCGACTCGCCTAATGGTGCGATGGTATCTATCCAGATGGAGAAACTGGCCCGGGGTTTGTAAAAGCTGATAGTACCCTGAAATTGCCACTTTTTTCCTTTAAGTTCGTTAGATGATTTCAATCCGAGCTGTCTTCCCATTCTACCGAAAGCCGCCATATCCGCGATCATGTTCAAATCGATCTTTCTCTTTGCACCACGCTCCGTGTAGTCCTGTGAAACGTTTATATAGACGTAGTTTCCCTTCGCTCCGACGTTGGTGACATCGGCCGGGAATTTGACTCTTAGATTGTTGAGACCGACCCGAACTAATACGCTCCTGATATGTTCGAGCATGTTTTCGATATCTTTGAATTCGATGGTTAACTCTTCCATCTCAACTTCCTCCGGAAAGCAGTCTAGTCGTCCTTAAAAATGATAACAGAATAGCGTTTGAAATGCGGTGGGAGTTATAGAAAAGAGGGCGATTACTCGCCCTCAATTTTCAGCCACCCATCCTTTTCAGATACCAGGGCAGGTAAGTTAATAATAGCAGTGTCTTTCGGTGATAAAGTGAATTTTTTGACGAATTCTCGCGTGGTTCCATCGGGAAGTTTCTCGATCGCTTTCACAGTATGCCATGGTCCCGGCGAATAAGCGACTTTTCTCTTGCCCTTACCAACTTCTTCGAGATCGACATTGTCAACGTACACGATGAAAGGGTTGGTTGACTTCAGCTCGGTTCCGTTTATCACGATATCCCTGTTGTCCACGAATATCTTGTGCTCTTTCCCCAGAACATACAGACACAATCCCAGGACTATCAACACAATCACGAGGGCGAGCCTGATTATATTTCTCTTCATCATCATCCCTCCGCCTTATCTTCTATGGCCGCCTTGATCGCCGCTTTTGCCTGCCTTCTTTCCGTCTCTTTTTCTACCTGTCTTCTCCAGGCGTAAAGCGCAAGCGATATCGCGATGATTCCGTAAGAGACGAAGACCCTGAAGAATTCTCCGATTTGAGCCTGACCCAGAAGCTCCTTGCCGGCTCTCGGAGCGACTATAAAAGTCAGGTGGAAGAGCGTTATACCGATAAACACATTCGGTATCGTAGCCTTCACAACCGACGCCCCTCCTATCAGCAAGGCAGCAATCGCGAAGGTTCCAACCTGGTCGTGAGAGTTGTAAGTGTTTATCGTCCCTATGTTCTGCAGGAAGATTATCTGGCCGAAACATGCGAGTACGGTCGATATTATTATCGACAGCGTCCTGGTTCGGTCAACGTTTATACCTGCTGTGGCGGCAACTTGCATATCCTGCCCGACAGCCCTCATGTCCTGCCCGAGTTTGGTCTTGGTGAACCAATAAACGAAGATGCACAAACCGATTATTATCGAGAATACACCGAGTGGTATGGAAATGTTGCTGATATTGATCGACCACATATTGTCGAGTACCTTTCTCACGCTGATCAGATCGAGGGCGTTTCTCACTCCGTAACCCCTCGGAAGTAGTATTTTGTTGCTGGTAATCGGTATTAAGCTTCCCATACCATACAGAATCGTCAACTGATAAATACCGTTGATGAAAAAACCGAGAATCATAGACGTTACCATTTCTCTACCTTTAGCCCTGTTCAGGATCGTACCCGCCAGCAGTCCCAGAAGAATTGCAATCGGCGTGCCTATAAGCATCGCCAGCAAGATACCTGGTATGCCCACAACGCCCCAGTCTAGCATGAAGATGAGCCCTATCTGACCGGCCATTGCTCCGAGTACGATACCGAAGTTCAGCCCCATTCCGGCCATTACAGGTATTAAAAGAGAGATGACCAGAAAGGAGTTTCTACCCAATCTTGTTATTATTTCGTTGATAAGATAATCGGTAGAAAAGCCCGAAAGTGGTATAGCGAATATTAGCAGTACTATAAAAAGAATAGGAACGGCGTTGGAAATCACAAATCTAGCCAGCGGACTTTTCGCACGGGTCAGGCTTTGATCTTTCATGTTCTCACCTTCATTCTTCTTGTCAGAGCGTACACAATCATACCGTTGGAAACGATTATCCTTATTACCTCAGACATATCGCTCTTTATGATGTTGTTCATGACAGAAGGTGTCATCGTAAGAATACCCTGAAACAGGAACGTTCCGACTATAACGTTTCCCATCGACGCTTTGGAGACAGAGGCACCACCTAGCAGGAGCGCAGCGACCGCGGGGAAGGCCATTAGTAGAGGCGCCATATAGAGTTGTATAAAGCCGAAACTTTGTTCGTAAACGAGGATTCCGATCGCGGCTACGATAGTCGAGATAACGACAGAAAGCACTCTCATCCTGTCAACATTTACGCCGGCCGCCCTGGCGTAAACCGGGTTCGATCCTGCCGCCGTCATGGCAGTACCGAGTTTCGTTTTGAAGAAAATCCAGATGATCAAAGCCATAAGCCCAAAAAAGATGATCGTACCGGTCGGGAAAAAGAAATTTCCAACCTTTATACTTAGGAAGTCGTTCAAAACGCCAAGCCAGTAACCTTCGACACTTATGGTAGTTCTCAGGCCCTCGCCACCGTAACCCCAGATCATGTTCGGGCTTTTGTAGGGCAGGAGCAGCCACATCATACTCATAAAAGCGACCGAAGAGAATCCGACGTAAGTCGCAACGACCATTTCATCGCCCTTAACCCTGTTTAGCAGTAATCCATATAGGAACCCTAGAATTGCCGCAAAGGGGATCGCGATAACGATTGCGACCAGGAAACCTGCCAATCCGGTAATCCCGAGCTCTATGCTGGTTATGGCTCCAATCAGTCCGGCGATAACTCCTAGTTGCATTCCAAAGTTCAGTCCGCACCCAGATTGCACCATTGGAACAAGCGAAAGCACCAGGACCGCGTTCATTGCGAACCTGACGATCGTGTCGCTTATAGAAGTGCTCACCTTTATTCCTACGAACGGTGCTATAAAAAACAGAGACAACAGGAACAATCCGATGATTATTCTAGGCCAGCCAGCCTTTTCGATGAGCTTTTTGATTTTCTCAAACACTGGCCTTCACCTCTTCCTGTTCTCCGAGCATCAATAGTCCAAAATCGGCCGGATCGGCAGTTGGAGGTAGAATACCGACTATCTTCCCTTCACTGACGATGGCTATCCTGTCGCAGATCGATCGCAGTTCTTCAAGCTCCGAAGAAGTCATTACGATTGTCGTTCCGTGTTCCCTGTTCTGTCTTTTGAGAGTCTCCAGGACGACGCTTTTGGCACCAACATCTATACCTCTGGTAGGTTCGGAAACAAATAGAAGATCGGGTTCCAGAACGAAGGCTTTGGCAAGGCAGATTTTCTGCTGGTTTCCTCCCGAAAGCTCTTTGGCATTTTGTTTCTCACTCACACACTTAATCTGCAAAGAATCAACGTACTCTCTGGCTACCCTGGCGATCTCCTTATCGTCGCGCCATTTTATCAACCCGCCCATCAGTTTCTTGATGAACCTTCCCTGTATCTGCATGGCAGTGAAGACTATGTTGAGATCAATGGGTTCATCCAGCAAGAGGCCGACTCCCCTCCTGTCCTCGGATACGAATGCTATACCCTTGCCCAATACTCTCACTGGGTTGTTCAAGGGCAGTTTTTCGTCTCTGTAAACTACCTCTCCCTCGGCTGGGAAGAGACCCATTATCCCATTGGCTATTCCCAGTTTGCCCTGACCGGCGAGTCCACCTATTCCCAGAATTTCGCCCTTACGTACCTGTAGATCGACCCCGTTTACCTGTTCGCCTGGCATATCGACCCACAGATCCTTTATCTCCAGAACTATTTCTGACTTTTCGAACTCTTTCGACTTTTTTGACAGGCCTTCCTTTATCTCGCGACCAACCATCAACGAAGCGACCTCCCTGGGGGTGGTCCTGGAAGATTCGAGTTCACGAACCACCTGTCCATCCCTGAGAATGATCAATCTGTCGGATATAGCAAGAACCTCGCTCAGCCTGTGACTTATGAAGATGATAGACAAACCGAGGTTTGCGAGCTTTCTGGCAGCTTTCAACATCGTTTCTGCCTCCGATTCAGTTAGAACGGCAGTTGGTTCGTCTAAAACCAGCAATTTCGTAGATTTTCTGTCCATTTCTCTAGCAATTTCAGTGAACTGTCTGTGTCCGACCGGCATTTCGCTGACCACCATGTCGGGATTGAGCTGAACCTCTAATTTCTCGATTGCTGAAACGGCTCTCTTATGCATTTCTTGCCTATTCAGAGTTTTTAATCTCTCTCCGAAGACTTCCACGAAAATGTTGTATTTAGTTGATTCTCTATTGAGAAGGATATTTTCCGTTGCCGTGAACCCCGGTATCAGAATGAACTCCTGGTGGACCATTCCAATTCCGGCTTCTATGGCTTCGAAAGGACTCGCGAAATTCACTTCTTTATCTTCGAGATATATCTTTCCCTGGTAACCACCCGTCTGGTGAATAACGGGCAATCCGAACAGTATGTTCATCAACGTGGACTTCCCGGCGCCGTTTTCGCCAACCAGACCCACTATCTCTCCCTTAGCGACTCTCAAGGTTACGTCTTTCAAAACCTGATTACCAAAAAAATCCTTATTGATCCCTTCCATTCTCAACAGATAGTTTTTTTCATCCATAACTTCACCCCAAACTCCGTAAGTTGAGAAGAGTCAAGAAAAGGGGGGTCGCCCCCCCTTCTTGACGCTATTTCAATTAAAATTCAAGGTATTTCTGTGGAACCTCGACTTCCGTGATTCCCATGTAACCCTTACCGAAGATATAGGTATCCTGGTAAATCATGAGGAAGTTCTCTCTCTCGATTCCATCGGCATCGATGTAGTAGCTTCCATTCCAGCCGGCTCCCGGTGTGTACTCGGCAAAAACCGCCATTACCGCGTCGAAGTCGTCAATAGCACACTTGCCTTCGATTACATTCTTTGCGTGCTCGGCAAGAGCAGCGGTGGTGGTGTAACCGAGAGAGTAGGCCCAAGTTCCCATTCTGCCCGCTCCACCTCTGGAGACAACGGCTTCTTCAACCCTTGCAAGTATCGCCGGCCAATTACCGGCCTCTTCTTCGCTGAAAGCTACACCGAGAGCACCGGGGTAGCCCATCAACGGTGATGGAAGGTCGGCTTCAATGAAGTATCCACCGAGCTCGGCGACTCTTCTCAGAAGAGGTTCGGTGTGTGCGTCATTGGTACAGAAGAAGGCTGTCTTGTTTCCGAACTCCTGAAGCCATGCGGGAACCTTCTCAAGTATGAACTGCTGCGCACCGGCCACACCAACGTCGCTGACCGGGTCGGGAGATCCCATGTCGATGAATTCCAGTCCCAGCTCTTCGCAGGCTGCTCTCATGATGTCTCTTCTCTTGGATAGCAGTTCGTAAGACATATGCCTCGGGAAGGAGATGTGCATGAACTTCTCGGCACCAAGTTGCTTGGCAGTGTAGATTATGAGGTAGCCGCGGGCGATGGAGTCGGCGTTCACCGATAGGTCAGCGGCGGCAGCCAGCATTGGAGGATCTTCATGGGGAAGACCCGCCAGGAGGAGGATGTCCGGTCTTACTTCTCTTACTCTCCTGAAGCTTTCGACCGTTCCCGGGATGGCCTGGTTGACGATGATAGCTTTCATAAGGGGATCATCGGCGAGACCGGTGATCTGAGCGATAACTGTTTCCTGTTCCGACATGAAGTTGTCCGGGTAGGTAAGATGGACGATCATTCCTCCAGAGGCGGCATCTCCATATTTTTTTATCAAGGCTTCGGCCCCTCTGAGATCGTCTTCGGACTGTGATACGGTACCCGTTACGACACCGATGTGGAAGTCTGCCGCAACAAGAAACGCGGCACTCACAAGAACTGCCACGAGAACTAGAAGTACTTTGCGCATTCAAAAACCCCCTTTTTCTGTTTAAGGTGTATAGGCTGCCAAAATGGCATCCTGAATAATATCATTTCCACTCTCACGACCGAATAGAAACCGGCGATCCCGGACAGAAAAAAGGAAAGGATCAAATCTCATTTACAAGTTTATCACAATCGAATGGCCTTTGAGAAATCCTGATTAAGATCACTTTTGGGTACAAAGCCTCCCGCAATAACTCTATTCTTTCGGCATCACGGTCTTTCTTGAATATACTGGCTTATAATTATCCTGATGAATCCGATAGTCGGTAAGGTATTGACTTTCTTCATTTTGATCGGGGTCGGCTTCACAATAAAAAAGGTAAGGCTCGTTGACGATTCCTTCACGAAAGGACTGTCTACTTTCGTTCTTTATGTGACTCTTCCAGCGCTCGTAATTGACTCCATGCAATTCCAGTTTTCATTCGAAATGCTTTCCAGCTCTTTGATCTTGTTCTTGAGCGGGGGATTTCTCTACACTTTTCTATGGATAGTCGGACTCGTCGTAGTCAGATTACTAAAGCTCGAAGGGAAAGCCAGGGCAGTTGTTCTTTACGCTTCGCTACTGGGAAACGTGGCTTATATGGGGTACCCCGTAGTGGAGATGCTTCTGGGTAAAGAAGGTCTCTTCTACACAGGTGTGTTCAACATCTGGTTCAATGTTCTTACATGGACGGCCGGTGTGAGAATCATCGCCGGAGGAGAGTTCGGCAAAAGGAAAAAGTGTCTTCTCAATCCGGGGATAATCTCTCTTCTAATTGGGTTGTTCCTGTTCGTTTTTTCGATACCCTTACCGAGTTTTCTGGATGAGTCGTTGAGTATGCTCGGAGAGTGCACCGTCCCCCTGGCCATGGTTATCGCGGGGATTACTCTGGCCGGCGCCAAAATGAAGAGTGTGCTGGGAGACCAAAGAGTTATAGTATACAGCCTCTTCAAACTTCTTGCAGTTCCTCTGACTGTCTTTTTCTTCCTGCAATTGGTAGAACTGCCCGGTGTCGTAGAGAAAATCCTTATAATTATGAGCGCCATGCCGGCGGCAGCCAATACTTCCATATTCGCCAGAATATACGATTCCGATTACGATCTAGCATCGAGGTTGATCGCGTCTTCGACCTTTTTCTCGCTGGTGAGTATTCCCGTAATAATTTCGTTATTTGACTGAACGGTGGAGATATTCGCTCCATCTTTTTCAGGTATAAGCCGTGATGGTATCATTTAGCTAACCGAAAGAGAGGTGAGATCAATGAAAAAGTCCGTTCTAGCCATATTGTTCTTGATGATTTTGTCTCTGGCTTTGTCGAATGTCGGACTGGTTCTTTCCGGTGGCGGTGCCAAAGGTGGTTACGAAATCGGGGCCTGGAAGGCCTTGATTGATATGGACATAACTATAGGTGGAGTCTATGGTACTTCTGTCGGATCTCTGAACGCTGCAGCAGTTGCCCAGGGTGATTTTGGAAAGGCTCTGGAGGTATGGAGAGATATCTCCGAGAGCAAAGTGATGAAGCCAACACAGGGACAAAAAACGTTGATAGATGCTTACGGCGGTTCGAATGAATGGAGTGTCGGTGAGCTTTTCCAGGGAGCTATCGACATAATAAAAAAGGGCATAGACGTTTCGCCTCTGAGAGAATTGCTTGAGGAACTGATTTCGGAAAAGACTGTCAGAAACTCCGGTATAGACTTTGGACTTGTTACTTTCGACCTGACAGATCTACGCCCGGAAATGCTTTTCATAGAAGACATTCCTGAGGGAAAGCTAATAGACTACATAATGGCCAGCGCAGATTTCCCGGGCTTTCAAACTGTTCGTGTCGATGGGAAGGCTTTCATAGATGGGGGGATCTATTCGAATCAGCCTGTGGAGATGGCTCTCCAGAGAGGGTTCAGAAACATCGTACTCGTCGATATCGGACGGGTTGCACTGAGGGATAGGATCGCCAGATTTCAGGCCTTCGTACAAGGCGCAGAAGTCACACACATAGTTCCGCGCATCATGTATGGCAGCACTCTCGACTTCGATCCCGAAAAAATACAACTGCAGATCGAAGAAGGTTATCTAGATACGCTGGCCGCTTTCGGCCTGGTCACAGGTGAATATACCTACATCTTCGAAGATCGAGATGTTCTGGAGGTAATGTTCGACTCGCTTCCGGTGCAAAAACAACTCGAGGCGATCGAGTTCATAGGCGATCCTGCGAGATGGCCTTCCCCCGAAAGTTTTTACGAGGATTTCGCCGGGTCGCTTGAAAAGATCTACAAACTGCCGATGCCAACTCTGGTTTTACTGGACAACCTCGCCCGTCAGCTGAAAATCGGCAATCTGATGCTATACAGTACCGGCGAGATACTTAAGGAGATTAAAACCGCCTACGAAAGAGACGGGATCGAACTACCCGAAGAATCATTGATTCCGTACGACAGGGCCGTCGATTTTGTACTCTATCTTTACGAGAACGCCCCGTTGCCGGAATCCCCCGAGAACTTTTCTTTCTTCAAATCCTCTTTCGACACTTTGAGTGACGTAAAGGAGTGATCGTTATGAAATGGATATTATCGGTTATAGTAATACTTTTGATTTTTTCGGGTTGTGTTCCGATGTCTCTGCTTATGGGGCCGGAAATCCAGCCGAAAGGGACCGTGAAGCACGCCGTTGGAATGGACTTGCTCGTCGGCTTTAACGAAGCCATCGTCGTCCCGTGGACTTTTCAGTACCTGGCAAGAGTCGGTTTGACCGATTACGTAGAAGCCTCTTTCAGAGCTGCTTTACCCAGTATCCTCATAAGCTCTCCTTCGATAACTCTCGAAGGAGGTGCCAAGTTCGGAGTTCCGGGATTCTCAAACGTGGCTCTCCTCGCGAGCGGAGGCTTCTTCTTTCTATCTAAATCCGGCAACAACGAGACTCTGTTCGAACCATATATGCGGATAGCGCCAATCGTTGGATTCAAGATTATGGACTGGACGATAGCGGCAAAACTCCAGCTTTTCGTGGCAAGCGAAGTCGGCTTTATTCCAGGCATCTCGGTGAACAACGGCCGGTTTTATTTCGATATCGATTTTCCACTGGTTGGAGGTACGACAATTCCCGATGGAGGATTGATAGGTATCGGTTATGCCTTCTAGGACAATATAGAACAGTCGGGGTCGGAAGAGGTCCGACTCCGCTGTTTTTGCAAACACTCCCGTACAACTGAAGAGATCATATCTTTACGTTTATAAAAAGCTCTTCTATGTTCTGGCGCTTCCTTATGAGCCTTACTTCTTTACCATCTACGAGAACTTCTGCCGGAAGCGGCATACCGTTGTAATTGCTGGCCATCGAAAAGCCATATGCACCGGCGTTTTCGAAGACTATGGCGCTGCCCGGTATAGGTATCTCCAGCCTCCTGTCGCGGGCCAGTATATCTCCGCTCTCGCATAGCGGACCGACAACATCAGCGGTTACAGTCTTCCCGGTTCCATTCAGAATGTGTATCCTGTGATGCGCATCGTAAAGCACAGGTCTGATGAGAGTGTTCATACCCGCATCGGTGACTACAAAGACCTTATCTGAGGGTTTCACGCTCACCACACCGGCAACGAGGTAGCCGGCCGGCCCTATTATAAAACGTCCCAGTTCGCTGATCAACTTACCGTCGTAATCTGAAAAAAGGGCGGTTATTCCCGACTTCAGAGCTTCAAGGTCGAGTGAGTCACCTGAGTAATCTATTCCCCAGCCTCCACCGAGGTTAATGTATTTGAAACCGTACTTCTTCGCACAGTCGAGGACTTTCGAGTAAGCATCCAAAAAAGGTGCCACTTCGGTGATCTGAGAACCGATATGCACATGCAAACCGTCTATCCTGTCGGCAGCTCTGTCGATTTTCTCGATGGGAATGCCGAATTTGTGCGATTTCAGACCGGTAGATATATGTGGATGAGTTCTAGCATCGACGTCGGGATTGACCCTGAGAAGCTTTATTATTTCGACTCCATCCCACAGTGGAAGCTCTTCAAAGGAATCGATACATACATAGTTTATTCCCTTGTTTGTGAAGTGATCCCTCTCGGAGGCACATTTTCCGTTACCGTTCCAGACGATCGTTTTCATTCCGGCCATTTTGGCCGCCAGAAGTTCGCCTTTGGAAACGACGTCAGCTCCAACACCTTCCTGTGCCATTATCTTCAGCAGGGCAGGATTTCCATTGGCCTTCAGGGCAAAAACTATACTGGCGTTGAGCCCTTCGAAGACCTCCCGGGCTCTGTGTATTCTCTCCCTTATCTCCACAGCGTCGTACACATAGAGCGGTGTGCCATAATCGTTCGCCAGTTTCTGAAAATCGATCATCTCAACCTCCAAAATCTAATCTTTCAAGTATTTCATCTATCTCATCAATAGAGATGTTCAGTGCAGGAAGCAACCTTATGCTCCCCCCGGTGACGTTGAGCAGGACACCTCTATCGAAGGCTTTCTCCTTTATCCGGATGGGATCGAGAGTGGAAAGCCCCAGCATCAGACCCCTTCCTCTGACTTCCTTTACCCATTCAAGTCTTTCCATTCCATGGCGTAAGTACTCACCTTTTATTTTAACATCTTCGAGTAGAGTGGTATCCATTCTCTCCACAACGGATTTCCCGGCAGCCAGGCTCACGGGATTGGGTGCGAAGGTTGAGCCATGGTCTCCCATAGCGAAGGGACTCACACCATGAAAGATAGTAGCGCCAAGAGGAAGTCCGCCTCCGACGGCCTTCCCAACAGTAATTATATCGGCTCGCAGATGGTGATGCTGATAGGCGAAGAAGTCCCCGGTCCTGCAAAGACCGCTCTGTATCTCGTCGGCGACTATCAGAAAACCATACTTTTCTTTCATGCTGGATATAACTTCGATAAGTTCTTCGGGCAAAGGATGAACTCCGCTGTTTCCCTGTACAGGTTCAACGAAAACGCCCGCAATTTCGTTGCTTCCGACGAACTCCTCAAAAGTCTTTCCAGAAAGCGGAAGAAAAACGGTGTCTGGAAGCAAAGGCTCGAAAGGTGTTCTAAGTTTCGGGCTGTGGGTAAGCGAGAGTGCTCCCATCGTCCTACCGTGAAAGTTGCCCTCAAAGGAGACGAGTTTTCCCCTTCTCAATTTTCTGATCGCTTTGATCGCCGCCTCCGTCGCCTCAGTACCCGAGTTGGTGAAGAAGACCTCGCCTTCCCCCCCGCTCATGCGGAGCAACATTTGGCCGAGTGATATGGCATCTTCATCGAGAAAATAGTTGGAGGTATGAGAGAATCTTCCGATCTTTTCTTTTATGGCTTCAATTGTTTCCTCATAGGTATGGCCGAAGGCGAGAACACCTATACCGGCGAAGGTGTCAAGAAACTCGCCTCTATCAGTCGATATTCTTACGCCGTGAGCCCTTTCCACTTTCAGTGAAAGATGATCGTACACTCTCGAAAGCATTCAATTCACCCTCTATAGATCGAACTCGTCGAGCAACACTCTTAGAGCTTTGCTCGCATCGGTCCGGGGAACCAGCACAGATATCTTTATCTCCGAAGTCGTTGTGGCGATTATTCTAACACCGGTCTTCTGGAGCGAGGAGAAAAACCTGGCAGCAACCCCCGCACTCGATCTCATACCGACTCCCACTGTAGATACTTTTGCCACGTTGTCGTCGAGTGTGAGTTCCCATCCGTCTACATCTTTCAAGACGCCCTCAATGGTCCTTCGGATAGCTGCCGGGTTGGCCGATAGAACGGTGAAGGTAAGATGAGAGTGGCCATTCTCATTGACTACCGAGATCATATCGACGTTGAAACTGGCCTTTGCGACGGCGTTGAATATTCTGCTGAGTACATCTGTGTCGCCGGGGAGATAATTGACGGTTACTTTAAGCTGATTGGTATCTATTGTAGCGCCTGTTACAACTGGCTGTTCGAGCCATTCTGGCAATTTTGCCACCACTCTGGTACCTCCTTCTTCACTGAAAGATGAGAGACAGATCAGCTCCACGTTGTATTTCTTGGCTATTTCCACAGAACGCGAATGAAGTACCTTCGCACCCAGAGCCGCGAGTTCGAGCATCTCATCGTATGTTATATATTCCAGTTTTCTTGCTTTCTCATGCACTTTAGGATCGCACGTATATATTCCGGCCACATCGCTGTATATCTCACATGGCACACCGGCTTTTGCCGCAATCGCCACGGCAGAGGTATCGGACCCACCTCTTCCAAGCGTTGTAAGATCGCCCTCCGGATTTATACCCTGAAAGCCCGTAACTACGAGAACGTCCCTGGCTTCGAGTTCAGAATAGATTTTGTTGAGGTTTATATCGGCGATCCTGGCGTTACTGAACTCGCCGAAGGTGTTTATGTTTAGCTGAAAAGCGTTATAAGAGATGGATCTCACACCGAGTTCCATCAGGGCGATACTCAGGAGGGCTGCTGAAACTTGCTCGCCGGTTGCCAGAAGCATATCGAGCTCGCGTGGGCTGGGCTGGGACGATACGTTACCAGCGAGAGCGATCAACTCGTTGGTAGTTTTACCCATGGCTGAAACTACCACGATCAGTTTATCACCAGTCTCCACCCTCTTCTTTATTCTGGCAGCGACATTTTTTATTCTCTCTATGTCGGCCACAGATGAACCTCCGTACTTTTGGACTACTATCATTGTTGTATCTCCCTCAGTTCCTTAACGAGTTGTGTCTTGCTCGCCGTTTTCTCATCGAACTGCTTTATAACCCGTGCGGGGATGCCAGCGGCAACCGAAAAGGGTGGAACATCCTTGGTGACTACCGCGCCCGCAGCCACGACCGAGTGTTCACCCACCGTCACACCTTCTAGAACTACGGCGTTGGCACCTACCAGAACACCATCGCCTATCACTACCGGCTTCGCGCTGGGAGGTTCGATTACTCCTGCAAGAACCGCTCCTGCGCCGATATGACAGTTCCTACCGACCAGGGCACGTCCCCCAACCACGACGTTCATATCTATCATCGTGCCTTCTCCTATCACTGAACCGACATTTAACACCGCCCCCATCATGATGATCGCATTCTTGCCGATCTCGACCAGATCGCGAATTATGGCACCGGGCTCTATCCTGGCCTCGTATTTCGTGAGATCGGCAAGAGGAAGTGCGGAGTTCCTTGCCCTCACCTCTATATAGTGATTTAAAATGACTTCTTTATTTCTCTCGAGAAAGGCTTTTATCTCTTTCAGGTCTCCGATGATTATCCCGAAGTCCTCTCCACCGATGTATGTCAAATCACTAGATTCGATTCCATGGAGCTTACCGCTGAGGTAACACAACGCCGGCGTCTTCTTCTTCGACTGACTTATGAGCTTTATTATCGTTTCTGCGTCCATCTCAAAACCTCCTCGAATCTATAGAAGCCGCTTTTCACACTCATACAAAACTCAGCCGCTCTTAGGGCACCGATTGCGAAAACCCTTCTCGAAATCGCACGATGGGATATCTGTAGAACCTCTCCGTCGTTGGCGAACGTTATCGTATGATCGCCAGGTACGCCGCCGATGCGTAGAGAGTGTACCGGCACTTCTCTTCCGAGAGCTTCCTTGAGCAGTATGGCCGTGCCGGAGGGAGCATCCTTCTTTTTGTTATGATGGGTCTCAACGATCTCCACATCCATTCCCTCGAAGAGGGAGACCGATTCTCTGAGCAGTATTTTTAATATGTTGATTCCGGTCGAGAAATTGTAGCTCTGAACGACCGGTGAACGGTTTGATAACTCTTTTATAGCCTGCATGTCTTCTTCCACAAGAGCTGTGGTACCTATCACCAAGCCGGCACTGTATTGAGAGCATAGCTGGAGAGTAGTTGCAAGAACCGACCGATTTGAGAAATCTACGACAACGTCCGGTTCTCCACGTCTGAAAATACCGCTTTCATCTACTTCGAGAACCAGTTCGTGGGCCGAAAAGACTTCTTTAATTTCGTGTCCCATTCTCCCGGAGGATCCCACCAGCCCGTACCTCATAACACTCCACTCGTCTTCATCGCCTCTTCAACTGCCTTTACACCTTTATCGCTCAATTCCACCAGAGGCAACCTCAACTCGTTTTCACAGTATCCCAGAAGATGCACGGCGTATTTGACGGGTATAGGATTCGTTTCGATGAAGAGTGCATTCATAAGTGGCAAGAGCCTCAGATGAAGTTCACGCGCCTTTTCTAGATCGCCGGCCAAAACAGCCTTTATCATGGTTACGGTATCGGCTGGGGCAACGTTGGAGAGTACCGATATGACTCCGTCTCCACCACTGCAGCAGAGATGGAAGGCTTGATCGTCGTTACCTGACCAGATTTTGAGAGACAGCCCTCTGGACCTGACGGTCGAGATGAGATAATCGACCTGATACTGGTTTCCGCTTGCCTCCTTTATACCGACTATGTTGTCGAACTCCGCGCATCTGAGGACCGTCTCGGGAAGCATATTGACCCCCGTTCTTCCGGGAACGTTATAAATTATGATCGGACCACCCACACGTGTCGCCAGCTCGCCGTAATGTCTATAAAGGCCTTCCTGAGTTGGTTTGTTATAATATGGCGTTACCACCAGTACGCCATCGGCTCCGTCGTCGAAGACCCTGGAACTCAGCTCCCTTGTCTTTTGTGTAGAATTGGTCCCCGTTCCGACTATCACGGGTACTTTCCCGCCTGATTCTTCTATAGCGATCCTGATAAGCTCTTTTCGCTCGCTGTCCTTTACACAGGGCGACTCGCCGGTTGTGCCTAGAACTACAAGGGCTTCAACCCCACCCTCGAGCTGAAATCTCAAAAACCTCCTGAAGGAATCGTAATCGACCTTTCCGTTCTTGAACGGTGTTACCAGAGCAGTTCCAGTTCCCCTGAACATTTCTCCACACCTCCTCCTAGATAGGCCTTTCCATCTTCGAAAGTGACTGTAAGCCAGCCGCCGTTGGCCTTCAATTCCACACTTTTTAGTCCTGTCTTTTTCGCATATATCCAGCTCACAGAAGTGGCGCCACTTCCACATGCACCGGTTTCGGCCTCTACTCCGCGTTCGTAGGTCCTTATCCGCAACTTTCCTTTTTCAATGACCGAGTAAACGTTCACGTTGGCATCGTAGAGATGCCTGAGCGGTACAAGGAGCTCCCAGTCGATTTTCTCTGTGTCTCCCTCCATAACTATGTGGGGTACTCCAACGGTTATGATCTCTCCGGAAAACCCTTCTTCTTCAAAACTGCCAGTTAGAATCGGGTCCGGCATTCTGATGCTCACAACTCCCCGCGAGACGACTCCTTCGATCTCGCCGGCCATACTTTTGAAACTAACCTTCTCTCTTTCCTCTTTTTCATGTATGAAATATACGTAAGTCCTTGCGCCGTTGCCGCAAAAGCTGGCTCTCAGTCCATCACGGTTGTAGAAGTCCATGAAGCCGTCTTCGACAAAGATGACGCCGTCATTTTTGTCGACATTTTTGACTACGATGTTGTGTTTGGTCTCATCGTCAAGTCTCTCCTCTCTGGAATCGACAACCAGAAAGGTATTACCAGTGGCCGAATAATTGATTCCCTTCATTCTAAGCGCCCCCCGCATGCATCTTCAATATTCTCACGGCGTTTGTGGCAGCTCCCACCCTGATGTTGTCGGCCACGTTCCACAAGAGAAAACGATGACTGTCAAAGGATCTGACTCTTGAAACATAAACAAGATCCGAACCGGCTATCTCGACCGGTGTGAACCTTTCGTCGGTCAAAACAACATCTTCGCTCGCCCGAAGTTCTTCCTTGAGTTCCTCAAGCTCAAAGGGTTTCTCAGTCTCGCAGAAAACCGCTTCGGAATGGCCATGCGCGACCGGAACTCTGACGGTGGTAGGCCAGATGGATACTTTAGAGTCGCCCAGTATCTTTCTGGTCTCGTTTATCATCTTCATCTCCTCAGCCGAAAAGGAGTTTTCGAGTATATCGCCGATAACAGGAACCACGTTCCTGTGGATTTTTCTTACAAATACCGCTTGATCCTGTGATCCGGCCTCCTGCCTCTCCAGCTCGACAATTCCCCTGTTCCCCGCACCCGATACGGCCTGGTAGGTGGATACGACAATCGTTTTTAGGCCGAACCTCCTGTGTATTTTATGCAGTGACAGCACCATCTGTATGGTCGAGCAGTTGGGATTGGCCACAATGCCTCTATAGCCTTTCAAAAGACAGCCGTTGATTTCCGGAACCACAAGGGGAATCTCTTCACTCTGTCTGAAAGCTGAAGAATTGTCTATCACAACCGCTCCGCAGGAGGCTGCAAGCGGAGCAAAGGTTTTTGAAACGGAGGCCCCGGCCGAGAAGAGAACATAATCGTAATCCCTCCGGAGAGAATCCTCTCTGAGTTCTCTCACTTCTATACTCTTTCCGGCGAATTTCATAAGACTTCCCGCGCTCCGGCTCGAGGAGAAAAGGTCTATTTCCTCGGGTGTAATCGCTTCTTCCTCGAGCTTTTTAAGCATCATTCGGCCAACTTCACCGGTGGCTCCAACAACTGCAAGTTTCATAACATCACCTCCAAAATAAAAAGTGTTCCCGAATGAGACCGGGAACACCTAATGGTTTGAAATAATCGCTTATTCCAAACCCACCGGCTCTCCACGGACTCCTCTCCGTGACAGTCATACGGATATTCTCCGTATGCCCAGGGCGACAGGATCTGGGGCTCCCATCCCCTTCGGCACCCTAGCCTTTCGATCCGCCCCGATTCCCTGATGGACGTCTACTCTTCACGGGTGCTCCTCCGTTGGGTTACTTTCGCTTGATTATAGCACGCGTTTTCCTGACTGTAATTTGACAATGAAAATATACAGTAAATTGTTCATTTTCTTTATATCCTCAATAACCATCGTTTATGTTTATGTAGCGATAGTGGCAGTTTATGGCTTGTTTATAGCGAGCGGGACTAAAGCTCCATAAACGAACAAACGGTCATTCCGGTGTCTTTTCGCAGAGAGAGACGGAAATCCTCGAATGAATCTTCACCAGCCCCTCGCCCTGAAGGTAATTCAGAATGTCGAACAACTCGTATCTCATTAAATTCATTTCACCGGCAAGTGCGTCTATGACGATAAAAACCTCCGTATCTCCCTGTGAGAGCTCTTTGATTTTCTCCATAACTCTATCCCTGATCTCTCTCTTTTCGGGGATCTTATCCTCTTCACAAGCCAGTATTCCCTTGTGGGTTATTCTGAGCATTCTGAAGGGTTTTACCTCTACGTAGTCCTCTTCATCTAGAAAGGCTAAAACCCTGCTGAATTCTTCGGGGCATATGCCGCTTTCGCCGGCCAGGACATCTACGGGCAAATACCTCTTTTCCCGCCCGAAAACTCTCGCATATATCTGATTAAGCAATCTTCTTTCCACGTCATCCAAGATCACTTCGGATTCCTCCTTTCCCTATAGCGGCCGACAGGAGCCAAATAGACCACGAATTCGTCCGCTCGCTCAAGGTTCAAAAGCCTGTTTATCTTCTCATGGCTGTAAGCGCCGATTGCACACGTACCAAGTCTAAGAGCCTCACAAGCGATGTAAAGATTCTGGCACACGTGACCCGCATCCATAAGGATCACTTTGTAGGAGTGGAGGTTGTATCTCCACTCAGTTCTGTACGGAATCACCGACCAGAGGAACGTCACGGCGGAGTTGCCAACGAATTGCTGTCCGAGATTGGCCTCGGTCATTTCATCGGAGAAATTCCCAGCTTTCAAGAGGCTGAGCGAGTGTCTCGATGCCACATAGCGGTAGATTCCTTTTTCTATTCCCGAAACTCTGTTGATATACAGATAAGTCTCGAAAGGGTGCCGTGCACCGGCCGAAGGTACAGTTCTCAGAGTCGCGTAATTGTTAGCCATAATCTCCTTTATACCCTGACTGGCCCACAAAAGGTACGAAAGCTCTCCGGAAGTTATCTCTTCATCCGTGAAGACCCTACGGCTTTTTCTATCGTGTATTATCGATGTTATGTCTTTTTTCTTGAGAGTAACCGTAAGCGGGTCTGGAAGGGGTAACAGACCTTCTTCAACGAAAGGTTTTTCTAGAGGCGGTTGAGATTTTCCCATCTTCTGGTCTGATATCCAGGAATCGCTAAATTCCTCATCCCATATCTTGTTGCTTATGAAGTATCTTCCCTGATCGTTCGTGAACATTCAAACCCTCCCTTGCCATCGCTGATAACTAAAGTCTAGCATGCGATTCTTGTGGAAAGTACGTAAGATTGAGCGATCTTTATAAGAGACATTGCACCCGAACTGATGGTTAGCCGGTACACTTACAGACCGATAAGAGGAAAAGAAAAGTAACGGTGGGTTTCTTTTACAACATTTTCTGCTTCACAGTGATATCCAGGATCAACGGGTGAAATAGATTGTATCGGGGTTTGAAGATAGAACCGTCCTCAGATCCCACGAGATAGATGAACCAGGTGCGAAGGAAAGTTCCAGGCTTGCAAGGATCATTTCGTGAACTGCGAAGAGTTTTTTGGGCTATTAGGTACCCAGAGTCGGTACAAAAGTCGCAATCGTCGAGGTGCCGATGACGCTGCTATCCGATCAGTCGTGGATCGTTTTTGGGGGTGTGTATTTCATCCCGATGTTCCAGGCTTTTCCAAGGTGAATTCCCAGTGACCAGTAAGAATTATCGTACACCGAGAAGGTCGCGGGATTTATCTTCTTTATGTCGGGTAATCCATTGACTACGCAGAACTCCGAGCAATAGCTCTGCACAACTTCCCCGATGAAAGTCTCATGAGTACCTCCGAAATCGAAGACATCGACAAGCCTGCACTCCATGTTCAAAGGCGCCTCTTCGATCATGGGAGCGTTCTGAAGCTCCCCGTAAAAGGTTTTGAAAAGTTCCGACTTATCGGTTGTCTTACCCGAATAGATGCCCATGAAGTCAACCCCTCTGAGCATATCCATGGAAGGAACGTTTACACTGAACGATTCGAATTCCCTTATATTTTTACAGCTGAAACGTGTCTTCGCAAGAGTAATCTGGATCATTGGAGGCTGAACTTCAACAACTCCACAGAAAGCCACCGTCGTATAGTTAGGCCTGTCTTCCGCCATACTTCCCACTACTACCAACGGCATTGGATATATATAGATTCCAGCACCTATTCTGTCCTTCAAAGCAATCACCCATCCCCATGAAACGATACTTCCCCTTATAAGCAATTCTACACGATTTCTTCTAATAAAGACAACCATGGCCGCCAAAGTTCTGGTCAGGCTTATCGGACAGATCCATTGTATAATTCCACTGTGACGAAACGAAAGGGAGGGAAATGATTTGTCCAGTGTTTACGAAGATGTGGTGTGGGTTGACTTCGATCTGCTGGAACGCTTCATGGTAGATGTCTTCAAAAGTGTTGGTGTTCCCGCGGAAGATGCGAAGATCTGTGCTAACGTTTTAATAACTTCCGACAAAAGAGGGATAGACTCTCATGGAATCGGAAGACTAAAACCGATCTACATAGACAGAATTCGCGAAGGTACACAGAAACCGGTGACGGAATTTGAGATAGTCAAAGAAAGTCCAACAACAGCCGTTGTGGACGGTCATGATGGTATGGGCCATGTGATCGCGTATAAATCAATGAAAATAGCCATAGAAAAAGCCAGGAAATTCGGTATGGGGATGTTGGCAGTCAGAAATTCGACACACTATGGTATAGCCGGTTACTACCCACTCATGGCGATCGAAGCGGGTATGATCGGTATTACCGGAACGAACGCCCGGCCCTCGATCGCCCCGACGTTCGGAGTGGAGAATATGCTCGGTACCAATCCGCTAACGTTTGGAATGCCAACCGATGAAGAGTTCCCCTTCGTACTTGACTGTGCCACATCGGTCGCCCAGAGGGGAAAGATAGAGGTTTACGGGAGGGCCAGCAAGGAGATCCCTGAAGGCTGGGTGATAGGTCCGGATGGAAAGACGAGAACGGATACCCAGCAGATACTGATCGATCTCAACACGGGCGGAGCGGCTCTGGTCCCTCTGGGAGGCATAGGCGAAGAGACGGCCGGGTACAAAGGCTATGGCTACGCCACTGTGGTCGAGATCCTGTCGGCGGCCCTTCAGGGAGGGAGTTTCCTCAAAATGCTGACCGGTATAGGCGAGAATGGCGAAAAGAAACCGATAAGGATAGGTCACTTCTTCATGGCTATAAATGTGGAAGCCTTTACATCGCTCGAAGAATTCAAAAAGACCACGGGCGACATACTGAGAGAATTGAGAGCCTCCAGGAAGGCATCTGGAGAGGAGAGAATATACACGGCCGGTGAGAAGGAGTATCTTGCCTGGCTCGAAAGAAAGGACCGCGGAGCTCCTCTCAACGATGTTCTGAGGAAGCAGCTGGTCCAGCTCAGAAACGAATTTAAGCTGGGCAATTACAAGTTTATCTGGGAATAGAAATGGAGGTGATGGAGTCTCTCAAAGGGACTCTTATATATGAAGATCGGAGTTGTTGGTTTCGGTGCCGCTGCAATTGGCTTCGTAAGTGAGATAATGAACAGCAATCATGAAATACATATCCTGGAGAGATCGAAAGACATTTACAGTTCCAGCATAAGTGGGATTCGCTCGGATGGAAAGATCTTCGTATCGAGTACAATGGGCGGTGAGCTTGAGATCCCCCTCTCTACACAGAGAGAGGTCGTTGATTTTTATATAGGCAAGCTGAGCGAGGAAGATAAGAAGAGCGTAAGGACCGGTGTATCTTTCGACAGTAAGTCCGAGTTCTTCGAGAATTTCTATGCGAAGGGCTTCGAACCCGTAAACTCCATGTTCTGGCATATAGGGACAGATAAGCTCGGCTCAGTCCTTACCAGAATATATGAGGAGTTCTCACAAAAGAGAAACATACACTTCCATTTCAACTCAAGAGTTGAAGATATAGACTTTTCCGACAGCAGGGTTATACTAAGGGGAAAAGATTTCGAGGCGGATTTCGATTACGTAGTCGTGGCGGTTGGCAGGAGTGGCCATGGCCTGATCAAAGGAGTAGCTTCGAAGTACCCGGAAATCGTTGCCTCAAGCAACACCGTGGATATAGGAGTGAGATTTGAGCTGCCAGACCATCTGGTAGAAAAGATAAACAACGAGATGTACGAGTTCAAAGTCCGGCTGAAGACAAAGACAGGTTACACAGTTCGAACTTTCTGCAACAACCCTTCTGGAAAAGTGGTACTGGAGAACTACGACGATTTTGTCACCGTGAACGGACATTCTAATTCGGATGGAAGTTCGATAAACACGAATTTCGCAATTCTTTGCACTACGAGATTCACAGAGCCATTTCACGACCCTATCGGATACGGCTCGTACATCAGCCGCCTTAGCAATATTCTAGCGGGCGGCCGTAAGGTGATTCTGCAGACTTACGAAGATTTCATGCAAACCAAGCGGACCAAAAGACTGGGAAGGGTAAAGCCGACCCTCCCGGAAAGCGATTTCATACTCGGAGATATAAACCTTGTACTTCCGAGGAGAATTTCTGTCTCCATAACGGAGTTCATAGAAAAGCTGAGCGAAGTTATCCCAGGAGTGGCATATCCGGACAACCTGATGTACGCGGTAGAAGTGAAGTTCTATTCCAACAAGATAGACAACGATCGCTACAGGAACCTCAAATTCATCGGCGATTGCAGCGGACACACCAGATCGATAACGTACGCCACCGGACACGGAAGATTGCTAGGAAGTTCTCTTAAATAAGGCTTCACCTAACTGGGGGAAGCGGTTGATAAAAAAATAATAGCTTCAAAATCGACCACTCCCCTTCTTTACGATAAACACAATACTAAGTTGGAACCTCAGCAGATTTGTCATAGAATACACCTCACATAATGACCTTCATCGATCTTCTTCATTGCCGGCACCTCCAGAGAACAAATATCGCTTACGAAAGGACACCTCGGATGAAAACGACAACCACCAGGAGGATCGATCAGCGACGGAATATCTCCACCCGTAATCAGTCGCTTCCGCTTCAAACCCATCTCCGGGGAAGGAGCGGCCGATTTGAGCAGCCTTGTGTATGGATGGAACGAGTTGTTTATAATCTTTTCTGCCGGGCCGATCTCCATGATCATGCCCGCATACATGACAATTATTCTGTCGCTCATGTAGCGCGCACCGGAAAGATCGTGGGTTATGTATATGAAGGATACGCTGTGACTTTCTTTAAGGTAAAGCATCATATTCATAATGCTCATTCTGTTCGAAACGTCGAGCATCGAAGTGGGTTCGTCGGCCAGAATCAGCTCTGGCTCGACAGCGAAAGCTCTCGCTATATTTACCCTTTGCCTCTGTCCTCCAGATAGTTCGTGGGGAAACTTTCTGGTGAATTGCTCAGGCGGTTCCAGCCCCACCTGGATGAGTATCTTATCAATACTCTCTTCTACGGCTTTTCTTCTCCCGGCGATTTTGTGAATCACGAAAGGCCGCTCCATTATCCTTCCGACAGTTCGTGTAGGGTTTAGGGCTCCAAAGGGATCCTGAAAGATCATCTGGACTTTTTTGTGATATCTCAGTTCATCTTCGCGCGACATATTTTTACTTATTTCTCTACCCTCAAAGGTGACTCTACCGGAAGTTTGTTTGTAAATTCTGGCCATCACGTTTGCCGTAGTGGTTTTTCCGCTGCCGGATTCGCCAACTATCGCGAGCACTTCTCCTCTTCGCAGAGAAAAAGAGACGTCATCCATGGCATGAACAACCTTTCCATGCATTCTGAAAGAGTTTACCGGGAAGTGTTTGTTGACTCCTTCAAGAACCAGGATATTTTCGTTCACAGGATCTCAGCTCCTTTGTGAAGAAAACAAGCGACGCTGTGGCGATCGGCGATCTCCTCCAGTGAGGGGCAGGACTCTCTGCAAATAGGTATTGCCTGCGGACAACGAGGGTGAAATCTACAGCCTTCAGGTGGTTTCAAAAGGTCGGGAGGCTTTCCCTCGATTCCGCCCATCCGCTTTATCATTCCCGTAAGGGATGGGAAGGAGTTCATAAGCCCCTTAGTGTATGGGTGTAAGGGCCGATTGAAAAGAGATTCGGAGGCTCCATACTCCACGATCTTGCCAGCATACATGATGGCCAGAATATCACTGATCTCCACTAGCAAAGAGAGATCGTGAGTGATGAATATAACTGAGAAGCCTAGAGTCTTCCTCAGTTCCTGAATCTTCTCGATTATTGTTCGCTGTACTACAACATCCAGTGCCGTTGTCGGCTCATCCATTATGATTAGCTCGGGATTCAGAATCAAGGCCATCGCTATCATAACCCTCTGCTTCATACCTCCCGAAAGCTGATGAGGGTAAGAGTTGAATCTGTCTTTGGGAATATCTACCAGCTTCAGCACTTCAAGAGCCCGCTTTCGAGCGTCTGATTGTGTTGCCTCTTCGTGAGCATGTATGGCATCAGTGAGCTGCTCACCAACCGAAAGAACAGGGTTTAGTGCATTCATGGCTGATTGAAAAGCCATCGAAATATCCACCCACCGTATCTTTTTCATCTGTTCTTCGTCAAGTTTCGCAAGATCGGCGCCTTTGAATAAAAGGCTTCCGCTTTCGATTGTGGCGTTGTCTTTGAGAAGCCTCATAATTGCGTATGCCAGCGTTGATTTGCCGCATCCCGATTCGCCTGCGATGCCCAAAAAGCCCCCTCTATCCAGGTCAAACGAGACGTCGTCCACTGCGTGAACGAAGCCGCTCTTGATCCTGTAACCTGCTACAAGGTTTTTGCATTGAAGTAGTGGAGTCATCTCGAGTCTGTCCAACTCAATCATCTCTTTCTAAGCTTGGGATTTGAGATCTCGTCGATGGCAAAGTTCATGAGCGCAAACGAAGTCCCGATCAAGGCTATGCAGATACCCGGAGGAAGGAACCACCACCATGCACCCGACAGAAGAGCTCCGCTGTTCTGTGCCCAGTATAAGATTGTTCCCCAACTCACTATCGAGACATTGCCCAGTCCCAAAAACTCAAGGGTAGCCTCTCCCATGATCGCCGCCATCGTTGATGTAAAGAAGGATGCCATTACCAGCGAGATCATATTCGGCAGTATCTCCCTGAAGAGTATGTATAGCGGCCTCTCGCCGAGAATTCTGGACACCCTTACGAAATCTCTGTTTCTAAGACTCACAACCTGAGAACGCAGTATTCTCGTAGACCATGGCCAGCTGGTAAGTCCTAGTATAAGGACGATTGGAATAACTCCCCTGACCGTTATATACGCTGCAATGACTATCATCAACGGGAGGCTCGGGATAACAAGGAAGACGTTCGTAAACAGAGAGATGATGTCGTCAACAACGCCTCCGAAATACCCGGCCAAAAGCGCAAGTGTTAGAGCAAGAATCGTAGTAAACAGTCCGGTTACAAGACCCACGGCAAGCGTGATTCTCGTTCCGTAGACCATCTGAGAGAAAAGATCCTGTCCGGCCTTCGTCGTACCGAGCAAGTGTTGCCTGGAAGGCCTTGCATTTAGCGGGAGTTTTGTTGTTACTCTCTCATATGTAGTCGCGATCGACTGAGTGTAGACTCTTCGTTCTGTGAATTCATCGATCTGCTCCCTTTCAACAGTTGTGGTTCTACCCATCTCCTCTTCCACTATCCTCAGGACATCGACCTTGTTCGTCTTTGGATCATAAGGAGCGATCAATGGGGCAAAGATCGCAACTCCGGAGAAAAAGACAAGTATCATCAGCCCGAACAAAGCCTTTCGGTTCTCTATGAAGAGAGAAAAAGTGTCCTTTAACATCACTTGCCACCGTCCCGAACACGGGGATCGAGAATCAGAATCGCGATATCCGCGATGAAATTCGCTACGAGAACGGCCGCTGAAATGAAAAGAAATATCGCCTGCATCAGCGGATAATCCTTGCTCTGAACCGCCTGATAGAGCATCAAGCCTACTCCCGGGTAGGCGAAGACCATTTCAGTCAACAAACCGCCTCCAACGACAAATCCCAGAGACATCGCAAACCCAGTTATAGATGGCAGAATGGCGTTTTTTGCGGCGTATAGAGTCTTGATTCTTCTCAGCGGGAGGCCCTTGGCTTCGGCAACGGTGATGTAGTCCTCGGCCAGCACGTTGATCATGTTGTTCCTCATGGTCAATATCCACGCCCCCATAGAAGAGATAACGATTGTCAAGGCAGGAAGTATCGCGTGTCTTAGAACAGAGAAAAAGAATTCCATCGTCCCTCTCTGAAGCTGGGGAGTGTAGGCATTTCCGAGGGGAAATATCGGAAGCCTGAAAGCCAGAAAGTATATCAGCAGCAGCCCGAGCCAGAAATACGGGAAGGAACGCACGAAAGTGAAGAGCCCGACAGTGAAGGAAGCGAGCTTCGTGTTACGTTTCCACGCAACGCCTATTCCAATCAATGTGCCCAGAAAGAAACTGATGATCGTTGCAGTACCCATAAGTCCGACAGTCCAGGGAATGGCGACCTGCAAGACTCTCCAGACTGGAGTAGGGAATCTGGAGATAGAAATTCCCAGATCGCCCTTCAAGAGGTTCAGAAGATACTTTCCGTACTGGACAAGCAACGGATCGTTAGAATCGACGCCAAAGGCAGCCCTTATTGCTTCGAGCGATTCCAACGGAATACCCTGCATCTTGTCAATCAAATCCTGTGCAGGATCACCGGGCATCATTCTCGGAATGAAGAAATTCAGAGTAACTGCAACAAAAAGGGCGAATAACAACAATCCAATTTTTCTTGCGAAATAGGCCAATGCTGTTCAGAAAGCGTCTTCCTTATACGGAAAGCAGGCCTTCCTTACCCCCCTCTCGTGAATGAGGATGAACCTCGCGGGCTCAGTTGCCCGCGAGGCCACGCGAAAAACTACCTAAGGTGTACAGAAAGCAATACCGGCATCTTATCCATCCCGGTAGGTCTCGGCTCTGCGTATGGATTTTCTGCGCTCGGCCAGCCAACGAAATTCCTGGTGCTGTACTCGAACCATACCGGATTGAAGAACATGGGTACGGAAGGAAGATCTCTCAGGAAGATGGCTATAACCTCTTCCATTACCTCATCCTGGGCCTGAGGATCCGTCAGTTTCCTGTAGCTGTCGAGGAGTTCATCTATCCTGTCGTTCTTGTAGCGCATTCCATAGTAATTCTTGGTCCTCTCTCCTATAGGTGCCCAGTGCTTGGAATGCACCCAGTTGTCGAACTGGTAATAGGGGCTTGTTCCAGTGACGGAGATCCCAAAAAGCATCTCGTAGTTTCCGTTGAAGATCATGTCCTGGTAAGGGGAAGGCCAGGCGGCGAGAGTAACGATAACCTCGATTCCCACCTCTTTCAGTTGCCTTGCAACTTCTTCAGCTCCCATTATCCAGTCGGTCCACCCCGTCGGCACATAGAGATTCAGAGAGAGAGCCTTACCGTCCTTTTCATAGATCCCGCTCCTGCTAAGCTTGTAACCTTCCCTTTCAATTAGATACCTTGCGTAATCGGGATCGAATTCTATACCATATTCACTGAGACCGTTCTCGGCCAGTCTAAGGTAACTAGCCTTTACGCCGGCTGGAGAGGCGGGGACTGCTCCACTGGCCATTATCCTGGTTATCTCGAACGGGTCTATCGCCGAGGCTATAGCTGCCCTCAAGTTGTAGCTGTCGAAGGGCCACTTGAGATTGTTGAGGTTCAAGAAGACTAGGTTTCCTTCAGGAAGCCAGTATTTGAAGTGTTCGGGGTCGGCCTTGACGAATACCTCATCGATATTGGCAACGAAGTAGCCTGCCCAGTCGAATTCACCTCTGGCAAGTCTGAGAGGAACCTGCTCGTTGGTAGTGGTTAGTGTCAGAACTTCGTCTATGTAAGGAAGAGGTTTGCCATCTTCGCCAATCTGCCAGTAATTTGGATTTCTAACCACACTGAATGACTGTTCGCTAAAGGAGCCTTCCTTCAGAATGAACGGTCCAGTACTCACGGGGATTCCTTCTCCTATCCAGGTCAGAGGGTCATCGACTTTAGACCAGATATGCTCGGGAACTATGAAGACACTGGAGAATCTCTGGATGATCGTCGTGTTCACATCTGAGAACGTGAAGGTTACAGTCATAGGCTTGTCCGATCTTACCCCGGTAACTCCCGTCGACCATAGACTTGCGACATCTAACGCTCTGTTGTCTTTCCCTAGTCCGATTGTGAACAGGACATCCTCCTCGGTGAAGGGTGCCCCGTCGTTCCACAAGACGCCTTCTCTAAGGTTGAACGTCAGCTCGAGAAGATCGTCGGACCACTCATAGCTTTCTGCAAGCCAATTCATGATCCTTCCAGTCATCGAGTTGAAATAGATTAGAGTCTCGTAGAAACCACCAATAGCCATCTCATTGGTGTTTGGCGAGAAGGGGTTGAAGTTCTCGATCAGAATCCCCTGCTTTATCGAGGTCATTCTGAGGGTGCCTCCCCTCTTGATATCGGCTGAAAATGCTGTTACGGATAACAACAGTGAAGTGATTAAAAGAATTACAAAGACCTTTTTCATAAATCTTCCCCCCTTTACAGGTTGATTCGAACAAGATTATATGTATTAGTCAACACCATTCCAAAGACTACTAGAGCTTTCTATAACCATCTACGACCGTTTATAACTGTAAAACTCTTCTTTAGCTGTTTTTTAATATGACAATACATTTATACAATTACCCCATGGATCTCAACTTATGCATTTCAAGGCAGAGGCCAGTAACCTGCTGTGACCAGTCTGATTGTGCAGATTAATCCCCCCATAGCAAATATCATGATGCCGGATCACGGACGGCATGTTGAGAAGGGATTGTCATCTAAGGTACTCCTACGCCGCCGTCTCCTACTCTCTGCCCTGAAATGTTCCTGTACTGGCATTCTAAAGGGAATCTCAATCTTTCAACTCTTTATACCTCTTAACTCTGTTCTTCCTCTATCCAAGGCACGACGAATTGTTCCTGATGTTCCCTAGTATATGTAAATATTTATGCAATTCAAAAGCAATAAAATTGGTACATAATACCATGAACTTTAGCCTCTCCCGTATTGTCTGAAATATTGAAAAACCAAATAGAGACCGAAAATGCAGAACAGGAAACCCGGAAAAGCTAGAACAAAGCACACCAACACCCTTTTAAGTGCGACTTCTCCTCATAGTAATTCTGTATTAAGTGTGAATTATCAACCGGAAAAGGTCCGATCATAGATCGGACCTTTACTGTATAGAAAGGAATGTGATTTTATGAAAATTGATGGGTCGATATTCTTTCTCGGTTGTCACTCTCTGGAAAAGATTAACGAATTTTATAGAGACTTTCTGGGTCTGGAGCTGTTCAAGGATCAGGGAAGTTGTAGAATTTACTCAGTACCATCCGGAGGTATGATAGGCTTTTGTGAACACCTTCCAGTCGAGGCGGGTATGTTCTCGCCAATAGTGACTTTTCTCACGGAGTTCGTAGATGATTTTTACGAAAAAGCCCTCAGACTGGAAATGTCGCCGAACAAACCTTCCGTAAACGAGAGATTCGGAATATATCACTTTTTTCTCAAAGATCCCGATGGTCACAGAGTGGAGATTCAGAAGTTTCTCGATTGACAGGTTGTATAATGCAGGGCATCATCAGATGATAGAATTGAGTGAATATTCCTGCTAAGGTGATAGAGTTGAGAAGATTATTACTTGTTGTTTTGTTCGTTTTTTTCATTTGGACTACCTTTTTTTCAGTGGAGTACATTCCCGACGAGACGGCTTTCAGCATAAACTGCATCGCACTAACACCCGATGGAAAGAATCTTGTGGCCGGCTATATAGATAACACGGTGAAGGTCTGGAACTTACTGGATGGAAAGCTAGTCATGAACCTATTATTCCACAGCTCCTGGGTGACTTCGGTTACAGTCTCGCCAGACGGAAGGCTTGGTATAGCTGGATACGATGATGGTATGATAAGAGTCTGGGAGATGGAGACCGGTAAACCTTTAAAATCGCTGAGCAGTCATACGAGTTCAGTGAATTATTTGCTGGTCTCGAAGGACGGTAAGACTCTTTATTCGGCCGGTTCCGACGGAACAGTCAAGGTGTGGTCGCTATCTGAACTGGCCTTCATAAGATCGTTGAGAGGCCACTCTGGACCGGTCAACTCGATAGTCCACTGGCCGGAACAGAACCGCTTATATTCTGTGTCTGATGATGGTACATTGAGAATTTGGGATACTTCTACAGGTCAACAGGTGAAGATGATTAAGGCCGAAATCGGAGCTCTCTCGTCCGTCACGATGGATGAGGAGAGGAGCATTCTGATAGTTGGCTCCAGAGACGGACCTCTGAAGTTCTATGATGTAAAAACATGGTCGGCATTGAGAATAGTGAAGGCTCACAACGCGGAAGTAACGGCGATAATCATAAGAGATGATTTAATGTTCACTTCTTCCTGCGATAGAACAGTGAAGATACTTTCTCTACCGTCAGGCTCTCTTGTAAAAATGATAACAGGCCATTCCTGGGACGTTTCTTCGATAATTCTATCGAGCGATTCTAGCGTTATTTATTCCGGTTCAAGTGACGGTGCTGTGAAGATATGGGATGTTGATAAAGGCGCTGCTCTCGGTACCTTGATAGGTTTCGGCGACGGGGAATACTTCTCCTACAACAGCGATGGTAACTGGGTTGCTTCGAGTAAAGGTGCTTCGCGTGTCAAAACCTCTTCTGGAAAGCGGCCTGATCAGCAGGGAACGGAGCTTCCCAGTCTATTGCTCCAGCTGGACAAACTCCCGAGGATATACATTCAATCTCCACAATCAATTACAATATACGATACCGACTTGACTTTCGTTGTTTCACAGCCCGTTGTGAAAGTCACCGTGAACGATGAGGAAGTTCCTGTTGGAGAGTCGGGCGAAGTGACCTTCAAGACAACTTCGGCCGGTGTATTAACCGTCAAAGCCTTCGATTCAACAGGGAATTTCGATGAAAAGATATTGGAAGTTCAGTTTGAAGAGACCAGGATGTATGTGGTCGGTAACATCGGACCGTACAGGCGGGGCGATCGGGTGGTCGTGAGCGATCGTAATGCTACGGATCTTCTGGTTAACGGTGAATGGCTTTCGCGGGGTTTTTTTTCCGATAGCGCACCGGATATAGAACCTCCCCAGGTAATAGGGCAAATATCGCAACAGGTTAAGATCGGCCAGGAAAAGTACCTTGAATTCGTTGTGACCGACAACGATGAGGTTGAAACGGTGATCGTTATTGGACCTGACGAGAAACGCGAAGAGGTGTCTGTAAACTCCCCACACGAGAGTATGAGAATCAAGGTCGGTGGCACCGGTGAGTACCATGTAACGGCTATAGATAACGAGGGAAATGAAATCGAAGTGACCCTTTCACTGATTGCAAGTGCAAAAATCTTCTGGGTGGAAAGAGATCACGGAAGTCTCAGACGCGGCCAGGAGGTAACCGTTACGGCCGAGGGTGAAAGTTCCTTCTTCGTTAGGGAATACGGCTGGGTCGAGAAAGATATACTGACTGATACGAAGATTACCACCGAGAGCCCCGTTATAGTGGGCGAAGATGTACAATACGCTGAGGCCGATAAGGAAAAGATGCTGAGCTTTAAAGTAAGCGACGATATAAAGGTAATTGAAGTAGAAGTTTCTGAAAAGATATATCCGGTGGACCTCAAAGAAAAAGAAATGTTCGTTATTGTGGGAGATTATGGCGAATACAGAGTCGTTGCCAGAGATCTCGAAGGCAACACTTCCGAAAAAACCATAAGGCTGGCAGCTCCGGCAAAAGGCGAGAAAAAAACCAACTGGTTACTGGTGTCGGTTGCAGTTGCCACGGTAGTCATCCTTCTTTTACTTATATTCAGACCTTTTTTCACTAGAAAGAAGAAGCGAAAAGTAAGGCTGATGTGAGACTATGCGAAGGCTTTTTCTCATAGGCCTGGTAGCGATCACATCGATGGTGGTAATAACCTTTGCTCTGAAAGAAAAGACCGAGATTAAGGTTCTGGATACGCCTTCGCTGAGTGTGAAGATAGGAGAAGAGCTGAGAGTAAACCTGTCAGATTTTATCTCCGGCCCAAACGGACCTGTCAATTTCAAGATCATCAAGGGCAGTGGAAAGATAGAGGGAAGTATCTATACAGTTTCTCCCAGGGGACTGGAAGATTGCGAGGATGTGGTTGAGATAGTGGTGGAGGCTGGAAAGAGCGAAGCAGTTATCACACTGAACATAGAGATCTTAAATGATCCAAAGGCTCCCTCTATAGAGATCGGCAACCGGAAAGTTTACGAGGGTGAAACTTTGATGATAAATCTTCCCGATTTCACTTCAGCCGACTCCAGCGATGTCACCTACGAACTAGTGAGCGGAGTTGGCAGTATAGATGAAGGGGTGTATTCGTATCTCCCTGGATCCACAGAAGCGCCAACCGCACACCGTGTCACAATAAAGGCGATGGATGGACGGGGGGAGTGGCAGTGCACAACATTCTCCGTGATAGTCATAGATGTAAATAACTGGCCCGGAGAGCCGGCAAACCCCTTTCCTGCCGATGGAACCGTTGATTTTTTTAGAGAAGTCACACTCCTCTGGAGCGCTGAAGATCCCGATGGCGACGACCTTTTTTACGATGTCTATTTCGGGGAGAAAGGTGAGCTGGAGCTTCTTGCAAAGAATATAGAGGAAAATGAGTGGACAATTTCCTTTCTGGAGGCAGGACGTGAATACTTCTGGAGAATCCATGCGAGGGACGGGAGGGGTGGAGAGGTTCAAGGCCCGCTGTGGAGTTTTTCTACAAAAGAGATACCCTCCATTTTCTGGAAGCGCCTTCTGGGCGGGAGTGGTCGTGATTCGGTTAACTCACTCAAAGCACTTACAGATAGCACTTTCGTTATGACAGGCTGGACGGAATCTCACGAATTGCCAAAATGGAGGTCGGAGGAAGATGTCTTCAGAAGCGGCTGGGTAGTCAAACTGGATAGTAATGGCTATTTAGTCTGGCAGAAGTTTCTGGATTTCGGCTGGACCGAGATATCGGACATAATAGCTACAGAGGACGGTGGCTTCCTTCTAGCCGGCAGGAGCTCGACAGGAAATGGTTTCACAAGCAAAGAGCCTTCGAACTTGTTGCTGGTAAGTCTCGACAGGTTTGCCAATGTGAAGTGGAAGACCGAACTCGGGCGAACAGTCAGCTCTGAGGTTTCTCTGGCAAAGGCAGATGACGGCTTCCTGGTACTCGGAACAGCGGCCGGTTCAGAGGAAATATCACGCGGCGATGTGTTGCTTATCAAGTTAGATCTTGACGGTAGACCTGTCTGGGAGAAGAAGTACGGAGGTAGCTCCTATGAGCGGGCAATAGATATGGCTATAGCCGGAAACGGAGATATAGTGATAGCGGCTGAAACTACTTCTAAAGACGGCGATTCAAACGGTAACGTTTCGAGAGTCTTGAAAGTCAACGGGATCGAGATTGAGAATTCCTCGGTACTCGTTCTTAGAGTTGACTGCAGTGGCGGAGTTCTATGGACGAAGGTCTTTGGAGGTATTGGAGAGGACTCACCGGCCGCCGTCGAAATTGGTCCAGCAGGCGAAATTTTCGTGTGTGGTTCAACAAATTCGCAGAGCGGAGATTTCAAAAGGAAGAGTGGAGACTACGACGGATTCATAATAAAACTCGACGGTGATGGAGAATTAATCTGGAAGAAAATCTACGGAGGTCGCTCGAACGATTATCTCACCGACATAGCCATTACCGGCTCTGGAGGGGCCATAGTGGTAGGTTTTACTGAATCGGACGACGTTACGCTGGGAAGTTTCCACGAGGGAGAACTGGACAAGTTGGGACTTACCTACAGCGATATGTGGGTCTTCCAGGTAAGCCGTTCCGGGGAAATTCTCTGGAGCGATTGTTACGGAGGGACTCTTGGCGATGTCGCCATGGCGATTTCCCTGTGTGACGATGGTTTTGCGATAACCGGCTACACGGCCTCAGAAGACGGTGATATACCAATTAACAGAGGCAGCTTCGACATCATTACCCTTCGCTTCAAGTAGCAGTTTTAACTGTAGAAACTCCACTTAAGGTTCTCTCTTTTCGCCCTGAACAGTGCGCCAAGACAGTTACTCAAGATATCGTCAACATTTCTGCCGTCTACGGGGAATTCGCAAACACCAGCCAGGATATCCGGGACCAGTTCGAGGTTTTCACAGATAATTTTCTTCTCAAGTTTTCCTATAAGAGAGCTCAATTCAAGATAGAGAATTCCCCTGTCAATCGACTCGAAGACCGCAGCGAAGGCATCGTGTTGAACTCTGAAAAATTCTCTACCTCCAAGATTCTCTCTCAATCTTTTACAAATCCGCACTATAAGAGAATTGGAAATGCGTTTCCCGAACATGGCCGTTATCTCTTTTATATTACCGATCTCTATATAGAGAACGAAGAGAGAGCTGCCCGCGTTCATCGCCCGATGAATTCTGCCAGATAGATATAGATTGAAAGAGTTTTCGTTTTCTAGTCCTGTCAAATTGTCACGGTATATGATTTCTTTAAGCAAGCAGCGGAGGTTGTTGATTTCAGTACCGTCTTTTACAACTGCGAGAAATATTGGCTGGTCTTGAAGAGCAACGCGTGAAACGAACAGTGAAAAACCCCTGCCCTCAGGAACCTCAAAGAGGTTAAGTTCGAAGTTTAGAGAGCTTCTTCTCCCCGAGAGAAGATCTTTGAATTCTTCTAACTTTTTCTCTTCGGCAAAACGTTTCACCAATCTTCCGAATTCTTTACCCGACTCCATAAAGGTAGCCGATTCCAGAGCGAGAGAGGAAGCCAGTCTCTCCCAGCCAGAATTACCATGCAGGATATTTCCTGTCGAAGAGATAATGGCCGACGGATCGGGAAGGCTTTCAAGAACCCTCTCGAGTTTTATCGCCCGATCCAAAATCCCGTCTCCGGTGTGATCCTGTTCCAGCATATCTGTCCCTTCTCCCGGTTAACTATTATGAGCTTACCAATTGATTGTTTATGCAAATCAATGCCAAAGATCAATAAATAAGAAAAACCGGAGATACAATCAACATATCCCCGGTAATAAGCGGTTCAAACTATGCTTTCGGCTCTTGCTACCTCTCCGAACCTAGCTTTATTCGGAGCATATGTCTCTGTAATTTAGCCTGATTTCTTGCCCTTTCTCTTCTGGAGTTGCTTATCTCAAGAAGCTCTTCAGCCCTCTTTAATCTTTGTTTTGCTCGCTCGACATTGATCTCTTCTGGCCTTTCGGCCGCGTCGGTAATAATCGTCGTCTTATCTCTTTCCTGAAGTATGTATCCACCGTGTACCGCGAAGGTGTGAACTCCGTCGATGGCTCTTATTTCTACCACATCGACGACAAGCTTCATTATCGCCGGCGCCCTTTCTGGCAGGAAACCGATTTCACCCTCTACAGACTTGAAGGATATGTATTCGGCATCTCCTTCCCAGACAATACCGTAAGGCGTCACTATGCTTGTCTTTAACGGCATATCATTCTCCCGCCGTCAGTATTTTCGCCTTTTCCACGGCTTCCTCTATGGTTCCGACCATCATGAAAGCCTGTTCCGGTAGATCATCGTGCTTGCCGTCAAGTATCTCCCTGAAACCTCTCACGGTCTCGGCTATCGGAACATACTTACCCTGTATATTGCTGAACTTCTCAGCAACGAAGAAGGGTTGCGTAAGGAAACGCTGTATCTTCCTGGCTCTCTGCACAGTTAGCTGGTCCTCCTCCGAGAGTTCTTCCATTCCAAGTATTGCGATTATATCTTGAAGGTCCTTGTACCTCTGGAGAACTTCTTGAACCTTTCTTGCAACTTCGTAATGTTCGCTTCCAACAACGACAGGATCGAGGTTTTTAGATGTCGAATCCAGTGGATCGACAGCCGGGTAGAGTCCCTGCTCCGCGATCGATCTTGAAAGGTTGACGGTGGCATCCAGATGGCTGAACGTAGTTGCAGGCGCTGGATCCGTGAAGTCGTCCGCCGGAACGTATATCGCCTGAACGGAGGTGATCGAGCCACTTCTCGTCGAGGTAATCCTTTCCTGAAGCTTTCCCATCTCTGTGGCCAGCGTCGGCTGGTAACCGACTGCCGAGGGCATTCTTCCAAGTAAGGCCGAAACTTCCGAACCGGCTTGAACGAACCTGAATATGTTGTCTATGAAAACCAGAACATCTTTCTTCTGAACATCTCTGAAATACTCGGCCATGGTTATAGCGGAGAGGCCTATCCTGAAACGCGCTCCCGGCGGTTCGTTCATCTGGCCAAAAACCAGCGCGGTATTTTCTATGACACCGGCCTCTTTCATGTCCAGCCAGAGATCATTCCCCTCTCTCGTACGTTCTCCGACCCCGGCGAATACGGAGAGTCCTTTTTGCTCTATGGCGAAGTTGCGGATGAGTTCCATAACAAGGACAGTCTTTCCCACCCCGGCGCCACCTGAAAAGCCTATCTTTCCACCTTTGCTAAAAGGCGCCAGTAGATCTATAACCTTGATACCGGTCTCCAGTATTTCAATCTCTGTCTGCTGCTCAGTAACTGGCGGAGCCTCTCTGTGTATCTGCCACCTGTCTTTGAACTCTACATCGCCGAGTTCGTCTATCGGCTCTCCCAGAAGGTTAAACATTCTTCCCAGTATCTCTTCGCCCACAGGTACGGTAATCTGGCCACCAGTATCTATAACCTCCTGTCCTCTCACAAGACCGTCGGTGCTGTCCATGGCAATCGCTCTGACACTGTTGTCACCTATGAGTTGGGACACTTCAAGTACGATCTTTTTTTTAAGAAACTTATTTTCCACTTCCAGAGCGTTCAGTATATCGGGAAGAGCGGCACCTTCAAATGAGACATCCACTACCGGCCCCGTTATGGCGACTATTTTACCCGCGTTAGTTGTTTTTTTATCGGGCACACTTACACCTCCAGATTACCCGTTAAGAGCTTCGGCACCATTCACAACCTCTATGATTTCCTGGGTTATGTTCGACTGGCGAAGTTTGTTTCTCACGAGTGTGAGTCTTTCGATCATATTACTGGCGTTCTCTGTGGCATTCTTCATGGCGTTCTGTCTGGCATACAGCTCGCCTACCTTGGTCTCGTAAAGACCTCGAAGCACGATCGATACTATCCAGGAATACAGAATATCGCGGTACAGAAGTTCTATGTCAGGCTCAAAATCGTAGAGATCGTTCTCCGTTCTTTCGAAGGGTTTCAGAGGCAGTATATTCACTACTTTGGGTACCTGCGCAAGAGGCGTTTTGAAGTTGCTGTAAACCATGCTTAAACCACCGAGGTTATTGGCCTCCATAGCGTCCATGATATCGTCCACGATAATCGCGGCTTCATCAAGATCTGGAGTATCATAGAAATGACTGAAAGCGGAAAGTTCGACACCATGCTTTTTGAAATAGCTTTCTGCTTTCACCCCAACGGTTACAAGTCGCTTCACGTTCAGCTTCTTCAATTCTTGTTCCGCGAGCTTGAGTATTTCGGCGTTGAAGGCCCCGGCCAATCCCATGTCGGCCGTTACTACCAGTAGCAAGTCACCTTCACCGCTGAGTTCTGGCCGGCTCTCTAGACCGAGATACGCTCGCTTTAGAGCACGTTCCATCGACTGCTCGTACTGCCTTACGAATCTGAGTCCCTTCTGGGTTTTGTTTATTTTGGCCCGTGCTACCATCTCCATGGCCCTTGTTATCTGCATCGTGGAGTTGGTGGACTCAATTCGCTTCTTTATTGCCCTCAGTTTTCCCTTACTCATATCAGACCATCCTCATCGAACGAAGAGCTTTCTGGTTGTCTCTATAGTCTCAATAAGCCTCTTTTCTATCTCGTCGTCGATAACCTTCTTCGCTTTTATAGAATCCAGAACATCTGTGTATTCGCCCCTCAGATTTTTCAATAGTGAGGATTCGAACTGGCTTATCCTTTCCGTCTCGATATCGTCCAGATATCCTTTTGCACCGGCATACAGGACTGCAACCTGCTCTTGAACGGGCATCGGCACATACTGGTTCTGTTTCAAAAGTTCGGTGAGCTTCTCTCCCCTGGTAAGCTGGTCACGCGTCGCTTTGTCGAGTTCAGTAGCGAACTGCGCAAAGGAGAGCAGTTCCCTGTACTGCGCCAGCTCGATTCTCAGGCTTCCGGCTATCTTTTTCATAGCCTTTATCTGTGCCGCTCCACCTACTCTCGAAACCGAGAGCCCCACGTTCACGGCCGGACGGTTACCGGCGTAGAAGAGGTTCGGATCGAGATAGATTTGCCCGTCAGTGATCGAAATGACGTTGGTCGGTATATAGGCTGAAACGTCGTTGGCCTGTGTCTCGATTATGGGGAGAGCCGTCATCGAACCTCCTCCAAAGTTCTCGTTCAACCTGGCCGCCCTCTCCAGCAGTCTCGAGTGCAGGTAGAAAACATCTCCAGGGTAGGCTTCACGACCCGGTGGTCTGCGCAGAAGTAGTGAGAGTTCTCTATAGGCCGAGGCGTGCTTGGAAAGATCGTCGTAAATGACAAGCGCATCCTGTCCCAGAAACATAAAACTCTCTCCCATGGCCGCGCCTGCATATGGAGCCAGATAAGAAAGCGCAGCGGTATCGGAAGCCGAAGCGAAGACGATGGTTGTGTACTCCATCGCACCGAACTGGTTGAGCCTGTCCAATATCTTGGCCAACGCTGCAGTTTTCTGACCGATGGCCACGTATATGCATTTCACGTTTTGATCTTTCTGGTTGATAATCGTATCGATCGCTATCGCCGTCTTTCCTGTCTGCCTGTCGCCAATTATCAGTTCTCTCTGACCTCTTCCTATCGGCACTGTGGCGTCTATCGCCTTTATGCCGGTCTGAAGAGGTGTATCGACAGGTTTCCTCATGACTACACCGGTAGCCTTGACTTCGATAGGTCTGTAACTGTAACTCTCTATTGGACCCTTACCGTCCAGCGGTATGCCAAGGGGGTTCACCACCCGTCCAAGTAGAGCCTTTCCAGTCGGGACCTCCATAATTCGGCCGGTTCTCCTTATTAGATCTCCCTCTTTTATATCTTTGTAAGAGCCCAGTATCACGACACCCACATTATCTTCTTCAAGGTTAAGAGCCAGGCCAAAAACACCGTTCTCGAATTTCACAAGCTCGTTAGCCATAACGCCCTTCAGACCGTACGCCCTTGCTATACCATCGCCTATCTGAATGACCTTACCGGCTTCGAAATAGTCAAACTCTATATCAGTCTTCTGAAGTTGATCCTGTATGACCTTGGTAATTTCAGATGGGCTGATCCTCACTAAATCACCTCCTGAGAGCCAGTGTTACCCAATTCCATGCCGACTCTCTTAAGACGTCCAGACAGACTGGCATCTATCACTTCATCGTGGAACTTTATTACGTAACCGGCTATTAGTGATTCATCCACTCTTGATTCCAGTAAACCTTCATAACCGGTCATTTTTCGAACCTTTTCTATTATTTCTATCTTCTCTTCATCGCTCAGCGGTATAGCCGAAATCACTTCCACCAGCACCCGGTTCGATCGTTCCAGTATCATTTCTTCGAATGAGAGCAGGATATCGGGAAAAAGCCAGATCTTCTTCACATTGACCAGAAGTTTCACAAGAAGCGTTGTCTCATCAACTGGATTGGAGAGAAAGCTCAACAACATGGCTTCCTTTCTTTCACCCGCTACAGTAGGGTCGAAGATGAACTTCCCCAGTTCCTCCGAAGAGATAACGGTAGAAAGAGTCTTCAAATCTCTCCGGACTCCTTCCAACTTCTCGTGGGAGATACTCTCTATAAGAGCCCGCGCATATTTTGCAGCCAGAGAAAGGCTTCTTTTCACTCTTGATCACCGAGACTTTCAAGGATTCTTCTGGCGTACTGTTTTCTTGCGGTTTCATCCATTTCCTTTTGTAGGAAACGTCCAACCATAGTCACGGCCGAAGCCACTACGGCTCCCTTTACATCTTCCATTGCCTTTTCTCGTTCCTGGTTGATTTGAATTTCGGCAGCCTGATACATTCTCTGTATTTCCTGTTGGGCCTTTTCACGAGCCTGGCGCACGATCTCTTCAGACTGCCTTTCGGCCCTGGATAGCATTTCGTCGGAGGCAGTTCTGGCTTCATCCATCTTTCGAGTGTATTCCTCTTTGAGAGCGTTTGCTTCTTTCCTCAGCTTTTCGGCTTGCGCTATCTCTCCCTTGATCTTTTCTTTTCGTTGCTTGATTATGTCGAAAAACTTGTCGAACAGGACCTTTTTCAACACAAAATACAACAGCAAAAAGTTCAGAATCGATAGAACCGCAGTCAAATTGATCTCGATCAAGTTATCACCCCTCCCCTTTTTGGGGTAGTGCTTACACGACCAGCAGGATCATGAAGGCTATAACCAGCGAATAGATGCCGGTGGTTTCTGCGATAGCGTCGGCCAGAATCATCCTGGTAGTGAGCGTACCTATCATTTCCGGCTGCCTGGCCATAGCTTCCATGGCGCTGGCTCCGATCCTACCTTCTCCGATTCCAGGACCTATGGCACCGATTCCCATGGCCAGTCCCGCTCCTATGTACTTTCCAAGCATCATGAGTCCTTCTCCAATTTCCACAGTCAATACCTCCTCTGTAATCAATCTATCAACGAGCTGATGTAAGCTATTGTAAGTATCGTAAAGATCAAAGCCTGTATCGCCCCGAAGAACAGTCCAAAAATCCCCCACAGTGCCACGGGAACTATGAAGTACTTGGCAAGATAGCCAATTATAAGTATGAGAATACCGCCACCCATTATATTCCCGAAGAGCCTCAAAGAATGCGAAACAGGCTTGGCGATCTCTCCTATCACGTTCATGGGAAACATGGGCCAGGCCGGTTCAAAAAAGCTCTTCGCCCAGCTCTTGAAGCCCTTAGCCTTTATCGAAAAAACGTGGCTCATAACAAAAACAAAGCCCGCCAGCATCAGGTTCATATTGAGGTCCGAAGTGGGTGCGTACCATGTATCGGAAAGTATGGTTATCTTGAATCCTCCTCCGTCAGTTGGTATTGCGTTTATTCCCGGAAAGCTGCCGATAATGTTCGACAAGAGCACGAACAGAAAGATGGAAGCGGCTATGTTGAATATAGGTCTGACGAACTCTTTCTTGTTTACCGAATCCTCTACAAGGTCGTACACGTACTCCATTGCGACTTCCAGAAGGCTCTGCTTCTTTCCCGGGATTATCTTAAAAACCTTTACTCTGGTAGCAACAAAAATGATCAACGCCATGATTACCCAGGTCATTATCACCGTCAAAGGATTGATTCTGCTCATCGGTCCCTCGCCGAAGGGAAGCTGATAGATCCAGCGCTGACCAACGCCCTCAAGCTGGAACTTATAACCGGTAGCCAGCATGTACACCATGACAGCGATATAACCCGCGAATACCGTTCCGAGAAAGATCTTGTCAGACCTGGTAAGACTAATTTTCACAGAGCCACCTCCCGAAAATCATGGCAGATATCTTTAGGTTCATGAGTCCCACGAAACTTCCAAAAAAGAAGCCGGTCGAATACATCGCCGAACTTGCAAGACATATGCCGAATAGCCCGTACCTCAAGGCGAATCCCCAGACAAAACGCCTGCCCTCCATTACCAGAAGACCGGCGTCGCTCACTATTAGTAAAAAAGCGAGCAACGAGAACGTCGTCCCATAAAAAACGCCATACTCGGCTCCTCCGAAAGATACAAAGGAAAGCAGCGCACTCTCAGCCATCGCCAGAAGCGCCATTATCACCGCTATCTTTATCGTCATGGTTCTTGTTTCTATCATAACGCTCTGCCTCTTTCAGTAGATATTTAATTCCGTTGTATATACCGGAAAAAGCTCCAAAAAGCAGAAAAAAAGAGATCCAGATCTTTGCCATACCGGCAAACCTGTACAGAAGGTATCCTATTCCTCCCGAAACAAGTATGTTCGTTATTATTATAATAGCAAATTGGTAGAGAGAAGACATCGCTCCCCAATTTGTTTTTTTTCTGCTCATCTCAACATATTGCGGAGTTTCCCGCCCGGTATCAACACCAGTAATCTCCTGTAGATATCTCAATATCGAGGGGAATATCGAGTATCACCGCTCTCGACATACCTTCTTCGACTATCTCTTTCAATCTAAAAAGTTCCTCCTGTGGTGCTTCAAAGACCAGTTCATCGTGGACCTGGAGTATTGCGTAGCTTTTCATTCTTTCACTGTTGAGAAGGTCGTGAACCTTTATCATTGCCAGCTTCATTATATCGGCCGCCGTTCCCTGGATTGGAGTGTTTATGGCTATCCTCTCTCCTTCCTGTATTATGTTTCTGTTTCTGGTCTTGAACTGGGGAATTTCGCGCTTTCGTCCGAACATGGTCCTGACGGTTCCGGTATCCTTCGCACCCGTTATGGTGCTGGAGATGAAGGTTCGCACTTCGGGATAGGCTTTGAAGTAATTCGAGATCATCTCTTCGGCCTCCGAAGGTCTTATTTTAAGCCTGCTGGCCAATCCATAAGGAGAGATCCCGTAAATAATCGAAAAGTTAACCATCTTACCCACCCGTCTCTGATCCTCACCGACCTCTTCCTCAGATATGCCGTACAATCTCGACGCCGTTAGACTGTGAACGTCTCTACCCGTTCTGAAGGCTTCCAGTAACTCCCTGTCACCGCTCAAGTGTGCAAGTATGCGTAGTTCGATCTGAGAATAATCGGCACTGACGATCTTCCAGCCCTCTTTCTGGGGGACCACGCACTTGCGTATCTCTTTCCCTTCTTCATCTCTTATTGGCAAATTCTGCATGTTGGGGTTGCTGCTGGACAGACGGCCGGTGCCCGTTCCTGTCTGGTGGTAGCTCGTATGAATTCGCCCGGTTATAGGATTCGCCAGCACGGGCAAAGCATCGAGATACGTCGATTTGAGTTTCTGGTATTTTCGGTAGTCGAGGAGCTTCTGAACTGCCGGATGTTCTTCGGAGAGTTCTTCAAGGGCATCTGCACTCGTCGAGAAAGAACCCCCCCTGGTCTTCTTGGAAGGAGCCAGGCCAAGTTTATCGAAGAGAACTCTTCCCACCTGCGCCGGTGAGTTGGGGTTGAATTGCTCACCCGTTAGTTCGAAGAGCTCGCCCAGTATGAAATCTATCTTTCTGCCGTAATCGCCTGAGAGTTTCTCCAGTGATTGAATGTCGAAATAAACACCTTTCAGCTCTAAATCTGATAGAACGGGGATCAAGGACAGTTCTATCTCCCTGAAAACCTTCTCTAGCTTCTGCTCATATATCTTTTTCCTGAGAACGGAAGAGAGCTGCAAAGATATATCTGCATCTTCGACCGAGTACCTGGCAGCTTCTTCTAGAGGTACCTTTGTGAAGTCATCGCCCAGTTGATTGCGTTTCATTAGATCTTCGAAGGTAACCGTCTTGTAGCCGAGAAACTTCAACGCGAGCTCGTCCAGGTTGAAGCGTCTCGAATCGGGAGAGAGTAGATAGGCCGCAATCATGGTGTCGAATTCGGGTATTACAGGATGGATTTCGTTCAGGGCAAGGATTGAGTAATCGAATTTCAGATTCTGCCCGACGATCCTGGTACCGGGATTCTCGAGTATCTCCCGCAGCTGTGAAAGCAGCCATCTGCAATTGGCCTGCCACCTCTGAGTGTCGTGCCCGACAGGTATGTAGTATCCGCTCTTTTCCTCGATAGATATCGAAACACCGACAATTCTGGCACTGTGAGGATCGAGAGAGGAGGTCTCAAGATCCAGTGAGACGACCGGACTGCTCCTGACCTTTTCCAGGAGCTTTCGCAACTCTTCATCGCTGGCGATCAAAGTATATCCATCTATGTCGGACAGATTGGCTTCAGCCTCGCTAGTTAGGCCGTATTCATCTATCATGGAAGAGAACTCCAGCCTTAGCAGTATTTCCCTAAGGTACTCCTTTATATAGCCGTGATACTCCAGCTCATCAAGTGTGAGGTCGAGTTTTTCATCGGTCAGGAGCTTCACCAGTTCTCTGGAAAGTTCCATCGATCTCTTGCCGTCAATCAGCTTCTGCTTGAGACTCTGCGAAAGCTGCCTTATGTTTTCGTAGATCCCTTCTATACTCCCGTACTCTTTGAGCAACTTCTGGGCTGTCTTTATACCGATTCCAGAAACACCTGGAATATTATCGGACTGGTCACCGGCAAGAGTAAGAAGAGAATGAAGCCGCTCCGGTTCCAGCTCGAATTTATCGATCACTGCCTGCCTGTCGTATAGCTCAAGATCGGTAAGGCCTGTGACGAAACGCAGGACGTTAACTTTGTCATCGACCAGTTGAAGGATATCCTTGTCACCTGAAATTATGAAGACCTTTTCGACGCTATCTCTGTATTTCTTTGTAACCGTGGCGATTATATCGTCGGCTTCGAGTCCGGCGAGAGAGAAGTATTTCAATCCGAAAGCTTCCACTAGACCGGGAACATCCTTCAACTGTGCAACAAGAGCCTCCGGCATCGCTTCTCTGGTCGCTTTGTAGGCTTCGAACATTTTGTGTCTGTGGGTCAATTCCTTTCTATCGAAAGCAAATAGTGCGTAATCACCTTCGTCCATATGTTCACGGGTGAATTTTGAAAGCATCCGGGCCAGACCGAAGAGGGCGTTGGTCGGTTCACCTTTTGAATTGGTAAGGGAAACGTCGATACCGTAGTATCCTCTGTAGAAGATGGCGGTCCCGTCGAAGAGAAATAACCTGCCGGCCATCACCCGGCTCCTTTCTCTTCGAGTTCGTCGAGAAGCGCTACGGCGCGCCGGAGGTGGGGTATCACTATCGATCCGCCAACGACAAGAGCAATGTCAAGGGCTTCCATAATTTCCTGTCGGGTTATTCCAAGTGATTTACACTGAATTATGTGGTAGGAAATGCAGTCATCGCATCTTAGCACCGTCGAGGCTACCAGACCCATCAGCTCCTTCGTTCTGGTATCGAGAGCGCCATCTTTATAAACTGCACCGTCCAGGGAGAAGAACCTTTTCGTATTGATACTTCCCGTCTCCAGTATTCTTACATTCATCTTTTCTCGAAAACTCTTGAATTCTTCAAATCCTCCCAAGATCACACCTCCTTCAGAGGTCAGGAGTGAACAGTTCTTTTGCGTTATACATAAGCTGTTTCGAGCAGGTGTAGATATCCATCTCTTTCTGGCGGGCTATCTCTTCGACAACGTATCTTACGTAAAGTGGTTCGTTCCTCTTTCCCCTGAACGGGACCGGGGGAAGATATGGACAGTCCGTCTCGCTTATAAGCTTCTCAATAGGCGTCAGCCTAACGATCTCTCTCAACCCGTCGTTCTTTCTGTATGTGATCGGTCCACCTATTCCAAGGTAGTAACCCAGCTCGAGAAATCTGCCAGCCATCGCCGGACCTCCCGAAAAGGCATGTATCACTCCTTTTAGTCCCTTGAATCGACGGAGTATTTCATAAACTTCTTCGTATGCATCTCTCACATGTACCACGACCGGCAGCGAAAAAGAGAAAGCGATCTCAAGTTGCTTCAAGAAAACACTCTTTTGCACTTCTCTTGGCGAAAGATCTCTGTAGAAGTCCAGGCCGATTTCTCCCACTGCCACGACTTGTCTATCTTTCAACAACGATTTCAGAGTTTCCAAACCCCGGTCATCGAGACCATCACTCTCGTGGGGATGGACCCCGACTGATAATAAGACGTTCTTGACACCTTTGAAGACCTCCATTGCCCTCAGAGAATCTTCAACGGTTGTTCCGACTTCTATCAGCATAGACAGTTCGCCACTCTCGAGCTGGGCTTTAATTCTATCCCTATCGTGATCGAACTGTGGAAAGGAAACATGCGCGTGAGTATCCACCAGTTCAAGATGGATATTATCAGGCGTTTGCCCTGACATGGAAGATATCACCGTCCCTCACGATCTCTTCCTTTCCCACGAGCTTTATCAATCCTTTGTTCTTGGCCTCGTGCATACTTTTCACAGTCATGAACTCTTCGTAAGGTATCACTTCGGCCCTGATGAAATTCTTCTCGAGATCTGTATGAATCTTCCCGGCAGCCGCTTTGGCCGGCGTATCTTTTCTTATCGTCCATGCCCTGACCTCATCCTCGCCGACGGTCAGAAATGAGATTAACCCAAGATGTTCGTACGCAACTCTTGAGAGACGTTGTATGCCGCTTTCAGAGATGCCTAGCTCCTCCATGAACATGCCTCTATCCTCTTCTGGCAACTCGTTGAGCTCGACTTCAATTTTTCCAGAGATCTCTATATAGGCGAATCCACTTTCTGCGACACGGGCTGTGATCGCTGTCTTTTCCGGATACTCTTTCGATGTGAATTGATCTTCATCCACGTTCACGGCAACGATGATCGGCTTTGCGGTGAAGAGCGCCAGCGAACCCAGAAGCTTAAGATCCTCTTCGGAAAAGCCCATAACTGAAACAAACCTGTTCTCTTCAAAACCTTTTTCTATCTCTCCAAGAAGTTCCAGCTCGCGCTCTTCCTCCTTTGATAGCTTTCTTTTCTTTCTAGCTTCGTCCAGCCGGGAGATACGGTTCTCCACTACTTCCATATCACGAACCAGTAGCTCAGTCTCTATTGTTTCCAATTGCTTCGAAGGACTGCTTGCGCCGGCTGGCCAGGGAACGGAAGCCTCTTTGAAGGCTCTAACTACGGCTACTATGGCATCGGAATTCTGAATGAACTGGAGTATCCTGCTCTTTTCTTTCTGACCAGAAGAGAGGTCATAACCTGGGATATCTACAAAAGTGACGGTGGCATAGATGGTTTTCTTTGGATTGAAAATCTTAGAAAGCTCCTCTACCCTTTTATCGTAGACCTTTGCAACTGCCGTATTGGCTTCGTTTTTGTGAGTTGCGTGCGGTTCAACCCCAGTCAATAGTGAAAAAAGAGTACTCTTGCCGCTCAGCGGCAGACCGAAAATCCCTATTTCCACCTCATCGCCTCCTTATGTGTGAACCAGAAGTTGTCGGGATAGCCGCGCAATATTCGGAATTAAACTTTTCGTGAAATATCTATGCTTTCTTCAAAAACCTTTGTTCCATAAACTCCACCAAAGTGGGATATCATTTCTTCCATCGTAATAGTTTTACTTTTCACATCTATATTATCAGAATTATCCATGGTATTGAATCTGGGCCGTGAGTAAATTCATTCATTTGTATAAGACTTTCATAGTGCGATTAAAGTTTTGATCATTAACGATCCGAACTTACATGTCGAAGAGAATCTATTCCTTTCCAAATGGTCTTCTGCTTTCTTCTGCTTTTATTATCTCCTCAAGAAGTCTCGCCGACATCCTGACTACTGGCTCACATTTTTTCCATTCGTCTCTGTATTTATCCTTCAAACACGCACAGTCCAGACAGCCATACCTACTTCTGAACTCTCTCAAGAATCGTTCCGCGATTTTCTTCATTCTGTCTCTGTCTGTTGGATCGTCTCTATTATAAAGAATACCTATCACCGCCAGAGCACCCGTTATTGCGCCACAAATACTTTCGATACTCATTCCCCCACCAAAAGGCCCCATCATCCTCAAAGCTTCTAATGGAAGATCAAGTAAGAACTCGTCGTTCGCACCATAGATCAAAGCCTCGGAGCAGTTCCTGTCGACATCTAACGCACTGTAATAATTCGCCGCACTGTCTTCTAGCATTTTTTCTCCAGCTCTTCCGAAATCATTCTTATAGTTTGTAATAAGAACCATTTTTGATAAAATACATTCAACAATAGATTTCCAAAGGGGGTAACCATGTCGATACTTTTGAAAAACGGATCAATCTATCCTATCACCTCGAAACCATTCACGGGAGACATACTTGTTAGCAAGGGAAAGATCGAGTCAATCGGAGTAGACCTCAAATGTGAAGGTGCCGAAGTTATAGATGTATCCGGTAAGTATATCTTACCAGGGTTCATAGACGCTCACTCACATATAGGACTATTCGAAGAAGGCGTAGGAGGGTACTACCAAGACGGAAACGAGATGACCGACCCTCTGACACCGGATGTCTCTGTGGTTGATGCCTTCAGTCCACAGGATGCAGCGATAAAGAGAGCTCTCTCGGGAGGGGTTACAACAGTCATGGTCGTTCCAGGAAGTGCCAACCCTATAGGTGGCCAGGGAGCGATATTCAAGTTTAAAAATACGATGATAGTCGATGACATGGTCGTCAGAGCGCCAGCAGGTTTAAAAATGGCCACCGGTGAAAATCCGAAGAGAGTCTATGGCGAAGGCTTCAAAAAGACTCCAGGAACGCGTCTTGGAACGGCTGCGGTTATACGGGGATACTTCCAGAAAGTGCAAGGTTACATGGAAAAAAAGGCTTTAGTTGCTAAAGAGGGAAAGCCTTTCACGGACATAGATCCAAAGCTCGAAATCGGTGAAAAAGTGTTACGCAAGGAGATCCCCGCCAGGATTCACGCCCATAGGTTGGACGACATTCTCACGGCTGTAAGGCTTTCAAAAGAATTCGATTTCAAGCTTGTGATTGAACACGCAACCGAAGGTTATAAAATTGTCGATTACTTAAAAGAAAACAACGTACCTGTGGTTATTGGACCCATCTTCGGCTTCAGAACGAAACTGGAACTGAAGGACATGACGTACGATTCACCGAGAATAATGAATGAAAAAGGCGTTCTGGCGGCCTTTATGTGCGATCACCCTGTGATCCCGCTCGAGAGTACGAACATACAACTCGGTGTTGCCCTCAGATACGGTTCAAAAGAGGAAGATCTGTTGAAAATGGTGACGATAAATCCTGCAAAGATACTCGAAATCGACGACAGGGTTGGCTCGCTCGAGGTAGGAAAAGATGCCGATATAGCAGTGTGGTCGGGACATCCTTTCCAGTTCTCTTCAAGAGTTGAAATGGTATTTATAGAAGGAGAAGAGGTATACAATAGCAAATAAATCCGTTTGTGTATAGACCGGATTTGACATTCAAACCATATAGGAAATTCTTATTTTAAAGGCAGATCACAGCCGCTGGCTCTTGTCAGCGGTATGCCTTTGAAATTTAATTCTCACTCACAATTTGTTTTATCCAGTATGTGCCTTCTTTTGCTTGACTACTAAATTGAATCTCTGATATAATTCTCTCAGTGAATGAATGAAATTAGGAGGTCTTATGGATCTTTCCGAATATTCGTTTTTCAATCCCTCTCCAAATTTCAGGGAGATGAGCATACTCAAGGCTCTCACGGAAAGCTCTTCAGTTTCCCAGGAAAGGCTTGCCAGACTGGCAGGCATAGTTCCCAGCATGGTTAACAAATACATAAAGGATTTCGAAG